>NZ_MULM01000142.1:0-56222 GCF_002029345.1 Pseudomonas sp. VI4.1 | reverse complement strand
TTCTTGACGACCATAGAGCATTGGAACCACCTGATCCCATCCCGAACTCAGCAGTGAAACGATGCATCGCCGATGGTAGTGTGGGGTTTCCCCATGTGAGAGTAGGTCATCGTCAAGATTAAATTCCAAAACCCCTATCTGCGTATGCAGGTAGGGGTTTTGTTTTTGTCCGCCGAAAATCCGCCGCGACCGAAATGCAACCCCCCGACGACCTCCATGTACATGTAGGAGCGAGCTTGCTCGCGAAGGTCGCCAACGATGACGCTGGCCTCCTGACACACCCCGCTGTCCTTTAGTTCTTCGCGAGCAAGCTCGCTCCTGCTCACGTCGCCTTCAATGCTAAAGTCCATTTCTCGATTTTGCTTTCCCCAAGGAAGCCTTTATGCCGGACGCGACGTCCCTCAGTGCTGGTTTTATGGTGGTTCACGGCAACCGCCTGGACGAATTGCGCAGCCTGGTGGTCAGCTGGATGCGGCGCTACCCGCTGGCGCCGCTGGAAAATGAAATCGCCCTGGTCCAGAGCAACGGCATCGCCCAATGGCTGAAGCTGGCATTGGCCGAAGACCCGGAAGATGACGACATGGGAGGCTGTGGCATCGCCGCCGCCATCGACGTGCAGTTGCCGGGCAGCTTCATGTGGCAGCTCTATCGCATGGTCCTTGGCCGTGACGAAATCCCGGTCAAATCCCTGCTCGACAAAGCGCCGCTGACCTGGCGCCTGATGCGCCTGCTTCCGCAATTGATCAATCAACCGCACTTCGAGCCCCTGCAGCGCTTCCTGGCCAATGACAGCGATTTACGCAAGCGCTACCAGTTGGCCGAGCGCCTGGCGGATCTGTTCGACCAATACCAGGTATACCGGGCCGACTGGCTCGAAGACTGGGCCGAAGGCCGCCATCAATTACGCAACGGCAGAGGCGAGACCACACCCCTGACCCCGGCTAACTGCTGGCAGGCAGAATTGTGGCGTGCACTGTTGCTGGATGTGGGGGAACAAGGCATGGCGCAAAGCCGTGCCGGTGTCCATCAGCGGTTCATCGAACGCATCAACAACCTCGAAGTGGCGCCCGACGGATTGCCTTCCCGGGTGATCGTTTTCGGGATTTCCTCGCTGCCGGCGCAAGCCCTTGAAGCCCTGGCCGGACTGTCTCGTTTCAGCCAGGTTCTGCTGTGCGTGCATAACCCCTGTCGTCACCATTGGGCAGACATCGTCGCCGATAAAGACCTGTTGCGGCATCAATACAAGCGGCAGGCGCGCAAGCACGGCATGCCGGTGGTGCTCGATCCGCAAACCCTGCATCAACATGCCCACCCGCTACTGGCGGCATGGGGCAAGCAGGGGCGGGACTACATCAACCTGCTCGACAGCTACGATGATCCCAACAGCTATCGCTCGGCATTTCGCGATGGGCGCATTGACCTGTTCAGCGACAGCCAACCGCAGAACATGCTCAACCAACTGCAGGACGACATTCTTGAATTACGTCCCCTGAACGAGACTCGCGAGCGCTGGCCTGCGATCGATCTGGCGAAGGACGAATCGATCCGTTTTCACATTGCCCACAGCGCTCAGCGCGAAGTGGAAATCCTCCACGACCAATTGCTCGCGCGCTTCAGTGCCGACCCGCAGTTGCGGCCGCGCGACGTGATCGTGATGGTCCCGGATATCGACAGCTACGCACCGCACATTCGTGCGGTGTTTGGCCAGCTCGAGCGCCAGGATCCGCGCTTCATTCCCTTCACGCTGGCAGACCAGGGGCAACGTGGCCGTGATCCGCTACTGATCGCTGTCGAGCATCTGCTCAAACTGCCTGACAGTCGTTTCCCGGTCAGCGAAATCCTCGACTTGCTGGACGTTCCGGCACTGCGCGCACGTTTCGCGGTGGAGGAGCGTGACCTGCCCACCCTGCACCGCTGGATCGAAGGCGCCGGCATTCGCTGGGGCATGAACGCCGAGCAGCGTGCAGGTCTCGGTCTGCCGGCGGAGCTGGAGCAGAACAGTTGGCGTTTCGGCCTGCGTCGGATGCTGCTCGGTTATGCCGTGGGCAGCGCCGGTGCCTGCGAGGGCATTGAGCCCTACGATGAGATCGGCGGTCTGGATGCCGCGCTCATCGGTCCGCTGGTCGCGCTGCTGGATGCGCTGGAGATTGCCCACCAGGAACTCTCCCGGCCTGCTCCCCCCAAGCAGTGGGGCATGCGCTTGCAGGCGCTGGTGCAGTTGTTCTTCCTGGCGAGCAACGAGCATGACGATTACTTGCTGTCCCAGCTCGAAGCGTTGCGTGAAACCTGGCTCGAGACCTGTGAATCAGTCGGCTTGCGCGACGAGTTGCCCCTGACCGTCGTCCGTGAAGCCTGGCTGGCCGGGCTGGATCAAGGTCGCTTGTCCCAGCGATTCCTGGCCGGTGCGGTCAACTTCTGCACCTTGATGCCCATGCGTGCGATCCCGTTCAAGCTGGTCTGCCTGCTGGGCATGAATGACGGCGATTATCCGCGGGCGCAACCGCCGCTGGACTTCGACCTGATGGGCAGCGATTACCGCCCCGGCGATCGCTCCCGGCGCGAAGACGACCGCTACCTGCTGCTGGAGGCCCTGCTGTCGGCACGTGACCAACTGTATATCAGCTGGGTCGGCCGCAGCATCCGGGACAACAGCGAGCGACCCGCATCGGTGCTGATCGGCCAGCTGCGCGACCATCTGGCCAGCGGCTGGCGATTGCACGCAGCGGACGCAGACCTGCTGGAAGCGATGACTCAGGAACACCCGTTGCAACCCTTTAGCGCCCGTTATTTCCACGAAGGCGATGACCTGTTCAGCTATGCCAGCGAATGGCAGGTGCTCCATCAAGCCAGCGAGCCCGGGACTGAGGTCGAAGTCCTCGATGCCTACCTTCAGGAAGAGCCGCTGAGCCTTGGTCAATTGCAGGATTTCCTGCGCAATCCGGTACGACATTTCTTTAGCCAGCGCCTGAAGGTGTTCTTCGAAGCGGCGGACGTACCCCTGGCCGATGAAGAGCCCTTTGTCCTCGACGCGCTGCAACGCTACAGCCTCAGCGACAGGCTGCTCGAAGCGGCGCTGGGCCAACCGGAGCACACCGATCAGGCGCTGGAGGCGCAGGCCAGGCGTCTGCAGCACAGCGGGTTGCTGCCCATGGCCGGGTTTGGCGAATGCCTGCAGCGAGAATTGATCGAGCCCTTGCCGGATCTGCTGCAGCGTTACCGGCAACTGCTGGCGTTATGGCCGACACCGCTCACCAGCGCGCTGCCGGTGAGTCTGGAGCTGCAAGGCCTGCGCCTGGAAGGTTGGCTCAGCGGCCTGCATCAGCGTGCCGACGGTGGTTTGCTGTCGGTCACGACGATCCCCAACAGCATCGGTTCGATCAAGTCGCGCAAATGGCATCGCCTGACGCGGCCATGGGTCAACCACCTGGTGGCTTGCGCCAGTGGCATGGCGCTGACCACGGCGTTGGTGGCCAGCGACGACAGCCTGCTGCTCGCGCCGATGGAGCAGGGTACCGCTTCGCGGATTCTGGGCAACCTGTTGCTGGCCTGGCAAACCGGTATGCGCCAACCGCTGCCGATTGCGGTAAAAACGGCTTTTGCCTGGCTGGGTCAGACCGATCCGGTCAAAGCCCAGGCCGCTGCACGCAAGGCCTATGAAGGCGATGGCCTGACCACGGATGGCGAGCGCCGTGAAAGCCCGGCACTGGGTCGTCAGTTCGCCGACTACGACGTGCTGATGGCCGACGAGACATTCCCCGATTGGTGCGACGCCTTGTATCGGCCACTGCTTGAAGCGCCCTGGCGTTCACTGACCAGCGAGGAAGCGCGCCCATGACCACGAAAACATCGCTGGCCCTGGCCTTCCCGCTGCGTGGCAGCCAACTGATCGAAGCCAGCGCCGGGACCGGCAAGACCTTCACCATTTCCGCGCTCTATCTGCGCCTGGTCCTGGGCCACGGCGGGGAACCGAGCGGGTTCGGACGTGAGCTGTTGCCTCCGCACATCCTGGTCGTGACCTTCACCGATGCGGCCACCAAAGAACTGCGTGAACGGATTCGCACGCGTCTGGCCGAGGCTGCCCGGTTCTTCCGCGAGGAAACCCCGGCGCCGGATGCGCTGATCGCCGAGCTGCGTGATCAATACCTGCCCGAGCAGTGGTCCGGCTGCGCCAACCGCCTGGATATCGCCGCCCAATGGATGGACGAAGCCGCCGTCTCGACCATCCACAGTTGGTGCCAGCGCATGTTGCGCGAGCACGCGTTCGACAGTGGTAGCCTGTTTACCCAGACCCTGGAAACCGATCACAGCGATTTGCTGGGCGAGGTCCTGCGCGATTACTGGCGAATGTTCTGCTACCCGATGCAAGGCGATGCACTGAACTGGGTTCGCAGCAACTGGGGCGGCCCGGCGGCCTTGTTGCCGCGAGTGCGCGGGCTGTTTGCCAGCGAGCGTGACAATGTCGCGGGTCCGGCGCCCGCCGAACTGATCGCCCAATGCCTGTTGGAACGCCGGGCCGCCTTGCTCGAACTCAAGATGCCCTGGCGCCAATGGGCGGACGAGTTGCTTGCCCTGTGTCATCAGGGCGTGGCGAGCAAGAGCGTCGACGGGCGCAAGATGCAGGCGCGTTACTTCGAGCCCTGGTTCGAAAAAATAAAAGCCTGGGCCGAAGACGAATCCCTCGAGCAACTGGATATCGGCACCGGTTTCACGCGCCTGACGCCCGATGGCATGGCTGAAGCCTGGAAAGGTGAGGTGCCCCGTCATCCCGGACTGGAGGCGATGCCCGGCCTGAAGCTCAGCCTCGATGGATTGCCGACGCCCGATGCGGCGGTCCTGCAACATGCCGCCCAATGGGTGGGTGCACGGTTCGAGGAAGAGAAACGCCGACGCGCCGAGATGGGCTTCGATGACATGCTGCTGCGCCTCGATGCCGCCTTGCAAGCCGAAGGCGGCGAGCGCCTGGCCACCTTGATCCGCGAACAGTTTCCGGTGGCGTTGATCGACGAATTCCAGGACACCGACCCGGTGCAATACCGGATCTTCGAAAGCATCTATCGCATCGAAGACAACAACCCTGAAAGCGGCCTGTTCCTGATCGGCGACCCGAAGCAGGCGATCTATGCCTTCCGCGGTGCCGACATCTATACCTACCTGCGCGCCCGCCAGGCCACTGCGGGCCGCCTGCATACCCTGGGCACCAACTTCCGCTCCAGTCATGGCATGGTCAATGCGGTCAACCACGTGTTCGAGCGTGCCGAGTCGCGCGAGTCCGGGCGGGGCGCTTTCCTGTTTCGTGAAAAAAGCGGCGAGAACCCGGTGCCGTTCCTGCCCGTCGAGTCCCAGGGCCGCAAAGAAGCGCTGCACATTGACGGCCGGGCTGTCCCCGCCCTGAATGTCTGGCACCTGTCTGCCGAACAACCACTTTCCGGTGCGGTGTACCGGCAACAACTGGCCGCCGCGTGCGCCAGTGAAATCACGGCGTTGCTCAACGGCGGGCAACAAGGTCGTGCCGGCTTCATCCAGGACGGCAAAGACTTTCGCGGCCTGTTGCCGGCGGATATCGCGATCCTGGTGCGCGACGGCAAGGAAGCCCAGGCCGTGCGCGCCGAACTCTCGGCCCGGGGCGTGCGCAGCGTTTACCTGTCGGACAAGGACTCGGTGTTCGCCGCCCAGGAAGCCCACGACGTGTTGACCTGGCTCAAGGCGTGCGCCGAGCCGGATGTCGAGCGTCCACTGCGGGCGGCGCTGGCGTGCATCACGCTGAACCTGTCGCTGGCCGAACTGGAACGGTTGAATCAGGACGAACTGGCCTGGGAAGCCCGGGTCATGCAGTTCCGCAGTTATCGCGAGCTGTGGCGCAAGCAGGGTGTATTGCCCATGCTGCGGCGCTTGCTGCATGACTTCCGCTTGCCCCAGGCATTGATCGCGCGCAGCGATGGCGAGCGCGTGTTGACCAACCTGCTGCACCTGTCCGAGTTGCTGCAACAGGCGGCTGCCGAACTCGATGGCGAGCAGGCGCTGATCCGGCATTTGTCCGAGCACCTGGCGTTGTCCGGTCAGGCCGGTGAAGAGCAGATCCTGCGCCTGGAGAGCGATGAACAACTGGTCAAGGTCGTGACCATTCACAAGTCCAAGGGGCTTGAGTACCCCTTGGTGTTCCTGCCGTTCATTTGCTCGGCGAAGCCGGTGGATGGCAGCCGTCTGCCGCTGCATTACCACGACGCCAGCGGCAAGGCCCAAGTGACTCTGAAACCGACGGCCGAGTTGATTGCCCTGGCCGACGACGAGCGTCTGGCCGAAGATCTGCGGTTGCTCTATGTGGCCCTGACCCGGGCGCAACATGCCTGCTGGCTCGGGGTGACTGACCTCAAGCGCGGCAATAACCACAGTTCGGTGCTGCACCTGTCGGCGTTGGGTTATCTGCTGGGGGGCGGTGCGCCATTGACCGAGTCGGCCGGGTTGACGCGTTGGCTGCAAGACCTGCAGCAGGACTGCCCGGCACTGAGCTACGGTGAAATGCCGGAAGCGAGCGCCGGGCATTACCATCCGCCACACAACGAAGCGGCACTGCTCGCTGCACGGATCCCCAAGCGCAAGGCCAGTGAAAACTGGTGGATCGCCTCTTACAGTGCCTTGCGTATTGGCGAGCGCCTGAGCGCAGGCAGTGACGAAGCACCCGAAAGTCCGCAAGCGCAAAATCTCTTCGACGACGAACGCCTCGACCCGCAAGCACCGCGAGACGTGGTGGCCGGTGGCGCGGACATCCATCGATTCCCCCGTGGCCCGGGCCCCGGTACGTTTCTCCATGGCTTGCTGGAATGGGCCGGTGATGAAGGTTTTGCCGCCACACCGCAAGCGGTGGAAGACGCCATCGCCCGGCGCTGCAACCGTCGCGGCTGGGAAGGCTGGATCAGCGCCTTGAGCGACTGGCTGCAGCATCTGCTCAAATCCCCGCTGCACATCGGCGCCGGACAGACGCCGGTGATTTTCGGCCAACTGAGCCAATACCGCGTCGAGATGGAATTCTGGTTCGCCAGCCACAAGGTCGATGTGCTCAAGCTCGATGAGCTCGTGCGCCAATACACCCACAACGGTGTGGCGCGGGTGGCGGCCGAACCGGTGTTGCTCAACGGCATGTTCAAGGGCTTCATCGACCTGACATTCGAGCACGACGGCCGTTACTACGTCGCCGACTACAAATCCAACTGGTTGGGTGTCGATGACATGGCCTACACCGAGCAGGCCATGGAGCAGTCGATCCTCGACAACCGTTACGACCTGCAATACGTGCTGTACCTGCTGGCCCTGCATCGTCAGCTCAAGGTGCGGCTTGCCGATTACGATTACGACCGGCATGTCGGCGGTGCGTTGTACCTGTTCCTGCGGGGAACGCGCGCACCCAGCCAGGGCGTGTACTTCGCCCGTCCGCCAAAAGCAATGATCGAGCGCCTGGACCGGATGTTCCAGGGCAAGCCAGAGCCCAAGGCAGAACCGGCCTGGGAACAGGGAGAACTGCTATGAGTCGCACCTTCGCCGATTTGCTGCCCACGCCATTGGCCGCCGACAGCCTGGCGGACCTGGCCCCGTTGAGTCGCGCCGATGACCTGTTGCTGTTGCTCACGCGCTGGGTCGAGCGCGGCTGGTTGCGGGCGCTGGACAAGGCCTTCGTGGCCTTTCTGCATGAGCTCGCACCCGATGATGATCCGCTGGTGCTGCTGGCCGCGGCATTGACCAGTCACCAGCTCGGCCACGGGCATGTCTGCCTGGATCTGTTCGAGACCCTCAAAGAGCCGGACTTCGCCCTGTCGTTGCCGCCCGAAGGGGATCTGCAAAGTGATGCGATGCTGTTGCCGTCGCAATTGCTCGAGGCGCTGGACGGCGCTCATTGGTGCAAGGTGCTGGCGGCCAGCAATCTGGTCGCGTTGGCAGTCGATGGCCGTGAGGCGGCGCAACAGCGGCCTTTGGTATTGTCCGGCAAGCGCCTGTACCTGCGTCGCTACTGGACTTACGAACGGCGTATCGATCACTCGCTGCGCCAGCGCCTGGCGGAGCACGAAACAACCCCCGATGATTTATCCCAGCGCCTGACCGGCCTGTTCGGTCCGGCCCGGCCCGGTGAAGTGATCGACTGGCAGAAACTCGCCTGCGCCCTGGCGACCCGCAGCGCTTTCAGCATTGTCACCGGTGGCCCGGGCACCGGCAAAACCACGACCGTCGTGCGCTTGTTGGCGCTGCTCCAGGCGCCAGCGGTGGAGGCAGGCAAACCCTTGCGCATCCGTCTCGCCGCCCCCACCGGCAAAGCCGCGGCGCGGCTGACGGAGTCCATCAGTGCCCAGGTTCGCACCCTGGAAGTCGCCGAAGCGGTACGGGAAAAGATCCCGTCGGACGTCACCACCGTGCACCGCCTGCTCGGCAGCCGTCCCGGGACCCGCCATTTCCGGCATCACGCGGGCAATCGCCTGCCGCTGGATGTGCTGGTGGTGGACGAAGCCTCGATGATCGACCTGGAAATGATGGCCAACCTGCTCGACGCCATGCCGGCCCATGCCCGCCTGGTGCTGCTGGGTGACAAGGACCAGTTGGCTTCAGTGGAGGCTGGCGCCGTGCTCGGCGACCTGTGCCGCGATGCCGAGGCCGGTTGGTACAGCCCGCAGACCCGGCAGTGGCTGGAGTCGGTCAGTGGTGAAAATCTGGACGCCAGCGGTTTGCACGAAGACATCCATGGGACTCATCCACTCGCCCAGCAAGTGGTGATGCTGCGCCACTCGCGAAGGTTTGGCGAGGGCAGCGGCATTGGACAACTGGCGCGCTGGGTCAACCAGCAGCACCCCGAACAAGCGCGCAAGCTCTTGGCGGCGCGCAGTCACGACGACGTGTTTTGCCTGTCGCTCAAGGGCGAGCAGGACCGGGCGCTGGAACGCCTGCTGCTGGAGGGGCATGGCGACGGGCCGCAAGGTTATCGGCATTACCTGACCTTGCTGCGCAGCCAGCGGCCAGCGCTCGACCGACCCCTGCATGATCAATCCTGGGTCGACTGGGCGCGTGGCGTGCTGCAAGCCTTCGACGCATTCCAGTTGTTGTGCGCCGTGCGCAAAGGCCCCTGGGGCGTGGAGGGCTTGAATCAACGGGTCACCGCCGCACTGCTCAAGGCGCGGCTGATCGACAGTGACCACCAATGGTACGAAGGCCGCCCGGTGCTGATGACCCGTAACGACTATGGCCTGGGCCTGATGAACGGCGATATCGGTATCGCGCTCAAGTTGCCGGAACGTGATGGTCCCGACGCCGGGAAGCACGTGCTGCGTGTGGCGTTCCCGCGCAATGACGGACAGGGCGGCGTGCGCTTTGTTTTGCCGAGCCGGCTCAATGATGTCGAAACCGTGTACGCCATGACCGTGCACAAGTCCCAGGGTTCTGAGTTTGCCCATACGGCGTTGATCCTGCCGGACGCCCTCAACCCGGTCCTCACCAAGGAGCTGATCTATACCGGCATTACCCGGGCCAAGCACTGGTTCACCTTGATCGAACCGCGCGCCGGGGTGTTCGAAGAAGCGGTGCGGCGCAAGGTCAAGCGTTTGAGCGGGTTGATGCTGGAGCTGGAAGAGACCCCCTTGGCGATTGATTGAAAGGGCGCGGGGACACTGTGCGAACGCCGACTAATCGGCGAACAACATGTCCCGGCTCTCTCCCATCAACAGGTCCTGATTCTGCTCAGTCACCGCGCGGATGTAATCCCACAACAAGGTGATCCGCTTGAGCTTGCGCAGGTCTTCGCGGCAGTACATCCAGAATTGCCGGGTGATCGTGATCTCTTGCGGCAACACCGCCAGCAAGCGCGAATCCTGGGCGGCCAGGAAGCACGGCAGAATCGCCAGCGACCGTCCTTGCTGGGCCGCGACGAATTGCGCGATCACACTGGTGCTGCGCAAGTTGGCGCTGGCGCCGGGCAGCACGTTGGCCAGGTACAACAGCTCCGAGCTGAACGCCAGGTCGTCGACATAACTGATGAATGAATGTTTACCCAGATCTGCCGGGCGGCGGATCGGTGGGTGCTTGTCCAGATAGTCCTGGGTCGCGTAGAGCTGCAATCGGTAGTCGCAGAGTTTGCAGCAGACGTACGGGCCATGCTCCGGTCGCTCCAGGGCGATCACGATGTCGGCCTCGCGTTTGGACAGGCTGATGAAGTGCGGCAGCGGCAGGATGTCGACCGAGATCGCCGGGTAAGCGTCGACGAAATGGCTCAGCTGCGGGGTGATGAAAAAACTGCCGAAACCTTCGGTGCAGCCCATGCGCACATGGCCGGATAACGCCACGCCAGACCCCGAGACCTGCTCGCAGGCCATGTGCAGGGTGCTTTCGATCGACTCGGCGTAACCGAGCAGCCGCTGACCTTCGGCGGTCAGGACGAATCCGCTGGTCCGGGACTTCTCGAACAGCAAGGTGCCCAGCGCCGCTTCCAGCGAGCTGATGCGCCGCGACACGGTGGTGTAGTCCACCGCCAGGCGCTTGGCCGCGGTGCTGGCCTTGCGGGTGCGGGCGACTTCGAGAAAAAACTTGAGGTCATCCCAGTTCAGCGAACCTAAGGACGTGATGTTTTTTTGCATGATGGACCGGCTTTTATGTGCGTTCTTATTAGAAGTTTGCACATCTATACTCCAAAAACAGTCCGACAACCAATTCGCGACACACGTCTAATCGCAAGGCGGCTGTTTCGCCTTGGCTTCTCCGATACTTCTCTAGATAACAACAACGTCCAGGAGACCAGCATGAACGCATCGCTCACGCCAAACGACACTACCGTTCAAAAGGTCAAGCTGTTGATCGACGGCGAGTGGGTCGAGTCCCAGACCACCGAATGGCACGACATCATCAACCCGGCCACCCAGCAAGTGCTGGCCAAGGTTCCGTTCGCCACCGCGCAGGAAGTGGACGCCGCGATCAGCGCCGCCCACCGCGCCTTCCAGACCTGGAAGCTGACGCCGATCGGCGCGCGGATGCGCATCATGCTCAAGCTCCAGGCGCTGATTCGCGAGCACTCCAAGCGCATCGCCGTGGTGCTCAGCAACGAACAGGGCAAAACCATCGCCGACGCTGAAGGCGATATCTTCCGCGGCCTGGAAGTGGTCGAACACGCCTGCTCCATCGGCAGCCTGCAAATGGGCGAATTCGCCGAGAACGTCGCCGGCGGCGTCGATACCTACACCCTGCGCCAGCCGATCGGCGTGTGCGCCGGCATCACCCCGTTCAACTTCCCGGCGATGATTCCGCTGTGGATGTTCCCGATGGCCATCGCTTGCGGCAACACCTTCGTGCTCAAGCCGTCCGAACAGGACCCGATGTCGACCATGCTGCTGGTGGAGCTGGCGATCGAAGCCGGCGTGCCGGCGGGCGTGCTCAACGTCGTACACGGCGGCAAGGATGTGGTGGATGCGCTCTGCACTCACAAGGACATCAAGGCGGTGTCCTTCGTCGGTTCGACTGCAGTCGGTACCCACGTCTATGACCTGGCCGGCAAACACGGCAAGCGCGTGCAATCGATGATGGGCGCGAAAAACCACGCCGTGGTGCTGCCGGATGCCAACCGCGTCCAGGCACTCAATGCGCTGGTGGGTGCCGGTTTCGGTGCCGCCGGTCAACGTTGCATGGCCACGTCCGTGGTGGTGCTGGTGGGCGCGGCAAGGCAATGGCTGCCGGACCTGAAGGCACTGGCACAGAAACTCAAGGTGAATGCCGGCAGCGAGCCGGGCACCGATGTGGGGCCGGTGATCTCCAAAAAAGCCAAGGCACGGATTCTGGATCTGATCGAGAGCGGCATCAAGGAAGGCGCCAAGCTTGAGCTGGACGGTCGCGACGTTAGCGTTCCAGGCTTCGAGAAGGGCAACTTTGTCGGCCCGACCCTGTTCTCCGGCGTGACGCCCGAGATGCAGATCTACACCCAGGAAATCTTCGGCCCGGTGCTGGTAGTGCTGGAAGTCGACACCCTCGATGAGGCCATCGCGCTGGTCAATGCCAACCCGTTCGGCAACGGCACGGGCTTGTTCACCCAGAGCGGTGCGGCGGCGCGTAAATTCCAGACCGAAATCGACGTCGGCCAGGTCGGCATCAACATCCCGATTCCGGTGCCGGTGCCGTTCTTCAGCTTCACCGGTTCACGCGGTTCCAAACTCGGCGACCTCGGCCCGTATGGCAAGCAAGTGGTGCAGTTCTACACTCAGACCAAGACTGTCACCAGTCGCTGGTTCGATGACGACAGCGTCAACGACGGTGTGAACACCACCATCAACTTGCGTTAAGGAGCCGGACATGAAAATCGCTTTTATCGGTCTCGGCAACATGGGTGCGCCGATGGCGCGCAACCTGATCAAGGCCGGCCACTCGCTGCGGTTGGTCGACCTGAACACAAGCGTACTGGCGGAGCTGGAGCAACTGGGCGGCAGCATCAGCGCTTCGGCGCGTGAAGCGGCGCAAGACGCCGAACTGGTGATCACCATGCTGCCAGCCGCGGTGCATGTGCGCAGCGTCTGGCTGGGCGAAGACGGCGTGCTGGCGGGTATCGCCAAGGGCGTGCCGGCCGTGGATTGCAGCACCATCGATCCGCAGACCGTCCGTGACGTGGCCGCGGCCGCCGCCAAACAAGGCGTGGCCATGGCCGATGCGCCGGTTTCCGGCGGTACCGGCGGTGCGGCCGCCGGGACCCTGACGTTCATGGTGGGTGCCACGCCTGAATTGTTCGCCACCCTGCAACCGGTGCTGGCGCAGATGGGCCGTAACATCGTCCGTTGCGGCGAAGTCGGCACCGGGCAAATCGCCAAGATCTGCAACAACCTGCTGCTGGGGATTTCCATGGTCGGCGTCAGCGAAGCCATGGCTCTGGGCGAGGCCCTGGGGATCGACAGCACGGTGCTGGCGGGTGTCATCAACAGTTCCACCGGACGCTGCTGGAGCTCGGAAATGTACAACCCGTACCCGGGCATCGTTGAAACGGCGCCGGCATCGCGCGGCTACACCGGCGGTTTCGGTGCCGAACTGATGCTCAAGGACCTGGGACTGGCCACGGAAGCGGCACGCCAGGCTCACCAGCCGGTGGTGCTGGGCGCGGTGGCGCAGCAGTTGTATCAGGCGATGAGTCAGCGTGGGGAAGGGGGCAAGGACTTCTCGGCGATCATCAACAGCTATCGCAAACCACAGTAGGAGCTCGCTCCGGGCGGCGTTCCGACGATGGTCGTTAACGATATTGCGGAAAATCTGATACCCCGCGTCGCTCTCGAGTTTTTCGCGAGCAAGCTTGCTCCTACAGGTCGCATCGATATTTACCGGGAGATCACGTCGGGTGATCTCCCGGTTTTTTATATCAGGCAAACACGAAGTACTTGCGCACGGTCTCCACCACTTCCCACGTGCCTTTCATGCCCGGCTCGATGACGAAAATATCACCGGCGCGCAGATGGATCGGCTCCTTTCCTTCTGGGGTGATAATGCAGTACCCCTCGCGGAAATCGCAGTATTCCCACTTCACGTATTCCACGTACCACTTGCCCGGCGTGCAGATCCAGGTGCCCATGATCTTGCTGCCGTCTTCGCTGGTGTAGGCATTGAGGTTGACGGTGTGCGGGTCGCCTTCGAGTTTTTCCCATTTGCAGGCGTCGAGCACCGGTAGCGGGTGGGTGTCGCGAAGAACGGTAATGGATGCGGTCATGTGGACTCCGGGCCTTGAGCGATAAGAAGTAGCGTTCGAGAACTGAACACGCACCCTATAGCGTCGGTTCGCCGGTCAGTTGTCTGGGGTCGACATCGAACTGTCCAGAAACGCGCCATACCCTCAAAGACTTTCCAGCGGACAATCGATCCGGGGCCACAGGATGTCTGCCTGGGCCTGGCCCAAGTCGGTTTCCAGTGGTTGAACCGGTTGATAGCCTTCACGCAGCGTCTGCCCCTCAGGGGAGAGTCAAGGCGTGCAGCAAGGCCTTGGCGTAACCGGGCAACACCGCGAAGTCCCGGGCGCAGAGCATGAGCTTGCGCTGGGCCCAGGGTTCTTGCAGGGCCAGGTGCTTGAAGGATGTTTCACTGGCCCTGCGTTCGACTGCAGCGAGAGGCACGATCGCCAGCCCCGCTCCCCGGGCGACCATGCGCATCACCCCGTCGAAACCATCGGCGCGAATGCGGATCTGCAGGCGCACGCCTGCGTGCAGTGCCTGTTCTTCAAGGTAGACGGCCATGGCGCTGTTGGCGTTCAGACCGACGTAATCGTGGTGCAAGGTGTCGCTGAAGCTGACTGAGCCGGCGTCTGCCAGGGGATGATCGCGCGGCATGATCAGCACCAGCGGATCGTCACGAAACGGGCGGGTCTGCAGGTCGTCGATGTCTACGGCGTCGGACACGATTCCGAGGTCTGCCGCGCCCTCGCGCAAGGCGTGGGTGATGCGGGTGCTGGGCAGTTCTTGCAGGTCGATATCGAGGTTGGGGTGCTCGCGCAGGAAGTCCGCGAGCAACTCTGGCAGGTACTCGGTGATCGCCGTGGTGTTGCACAACAGCCGTACCTGGCCTTTGACGCCTTGGGCGTAGTCGGCCAGATCCTGTTGCATGCGTTCGGCCTGTTGCAGCAAGACGCGAGCGTGTTGCGCCAGCGCTTTGCCGACGGGTGTGGGGGTGACACCGCGTCGACCGCGTTCCAGGAAATCGATGCCGAGAGAGGATTCCATGGCGCGGATGCGTGCGCTGGCTGCGGCCAGGGACAGATGACTGCGGGCAGCGCCGGCGGTGATGTTGCCGGTGTCGAGGATGTTGAGGTAGAGGCGCAGGTCGGTGAAGTCGAAGTGCATGGGTACGGCCTCTGGATGATTGTTGTCTGGGTGGGCGCCTTCGCTGGCAAGCCAGCTCCTACAGATATTGTGCCGGTCGCGAAATGGGTGAACGACAAAACCTGTAGGAGCTGGCTTGCCAGCGAAGGCGTCAACAGCCGCAGCAAAAACTTCAGCCTCTGCCAAATCAAGAGGCAGCCTCAGTATATGACAGATTTCCAAGCAGCCCATTCAGGCCCAGGATAAGCCCATGAATACGCTCGCAACCTTCTACCAAAACCTCGGCCTGACCCTTTCTTTAATGGTCATCGCCACCTTCCTCCTGGCCGGCATGATCAAAGGCGTCATCGGCCTTGGCCTGCCCACCATCGCCATGGGCCTGCTCGGCCAGGCTATGGCGCCATCGCAGGCTGCCGCATTGTTGATCATCCCCGCGACCCTCACCAACGTCTGGCAATTGGCCTTCGGCGGGCATTTATCGGGGTTGGTCAAACGGTTGTGGCCGATGCTGCTGGCGATATTCATCGGCACCGCTGCCGGCACAATGTGGATCGGCATGACGGGTGGTCACTGGGTGGTGCGAGGACTGGGGGCGGCGTTGTTGCTGTACGCATTGAGCGGTTTGTTCCTGCCGCCCTTGCGCGTCAGCGGTAGCAGCGAGCGCTGGCTCGCTCCGCTTTGCGGCCTGGTGACGGGTGTGATCACGTCGGCCACCGGGGTCTTCGTGATTCCGGCGGTACCGTATCTGCAAGCGCTGGGTTTGAACAAGGATGAACTGGTGCAGGCGCTGGGCCTGTCATTCACCGTCTCGACCCTGGCCCTGGCCGCCGGCCTGGCATGGCGCGGCGCCCTGGGCGGTGGCGAGTTGAGTGCGTCGTTGCTGGCGCTGATCCCGGCGGTGCTTGGCATGTTGCTGGGGCAATGGCTGCGCCAGCGGATCAGCGCCGTGCTGTTCAAGCGAGTGTTCTTCATCGGCCTCGGCGTACTCGGTGGCCACTTGCTGATCAGCGGGTAGCGGACGACGGGCTGAGCATGTCGATGGCGCGAATCTCGAAGTCCCGTTCCAGGTACTCATCGCGCTGCTCGAGGAACTGTTTCATGTGCGGCAGGTTCGAGTGCACATCCAAGTGAGCCTGGGATTGCCAGATCTCATAAAAGATAAACAGCGTCGGGTCCTGTTTGTCGCGCAGCATGTGGTATTCGATGCAGCCGGGCTCGGCGCGACTCGCTTGCACATGCGCGCTGAAAAACGCTTCAAAGGCGTCTGATTTTTCCGGGCGGGTCTTGGCGTGCAGGATGAAGCCTTGCATGTCACTCATCAGAAATGTCCTCCAGTTAAGAATCGGCGCTAGTTTATGGCAACAATCGCCTGTCGATTCTTGCGTATAGGTCAAATGATTTTTGTGAATTCAGCGCTTATTCCACGCGAGGCAGATCGATACTCTGCCGCCATCGAATTCCAACCTTCCGAGACCTTTGATGAAAAAAGTCCTGTTGCTCAATGGCGGCAAAAAGTTCGCCCACTCCGATGGCCGCTACAACGCCACCCTGCATGACGCCGCGCTGAGTGTGCTGGATCGCGGCGGCGTGGACGTGAAAGCCACCTTCATCGACGAGGGTTACGACGTCGCCGAAGAAGTCGCCAAATTCCTCTGGGCCGACGTGATCATTTATCAGATGCCGGGCTGGTGGATGGGCGCACCGTGGACTGTCAAAAAGTACATCGATGAAGTCTTCACCGAAGGTCACGGCAGCCTCTATGCCAGCGACGGTCGTACCCGTTCCGATGCCTCGCAGAAGTACGGCAGCGGCGGTCTGTTACAGGGGAAGCAATACATGCTGTCGCTGACCTGGAACGCGCCGCAGCAAGCATTCGACGACCCCACCGACTTCTTCGAAGCCAAGGGCGTGGACGCGGTGTACTTCCCGTTTCACAAGGCCAACGAATTCCTCGGCATGACTGGCTTGCCGACGTTCCTGAGTGTTGACGTGATGAAGCGCCCCAATATCGAAGCCGACGTGGTGCGTTACGCGCAGCATTTGACCGAGGTGTTTGGCCTGCCTGCCTGAATTTTTCCGGCTAGTATCCGTCGCAACGGCGGGAAAGATCGCAGCCTGCGGCAGCTCCTACAGATGGCGTACTCCCCAGATTCGGGGAGGAGCAATCCTTGTAGGCGCTGCCGAAGGCTGCGATCTTGGCGATTCAAGCCACGCCTATTTGTGAGAGGACACCCGTGAAAGCCAGATCCGATGAATTGCAGATTTTCGTCTGCGTGATTGAATGCGGGTCGATTTCGGCTGCGGCCGAGCAGGTCGGGCAAACGCCTTCAGCAGTCAGCCGCACCTTGTCCAGGCTGGAAGCCAAGCTCGATACCACTCTGATCAACCGCACCACGCGGCGCATGGACCTGACCGAGGAGGGCAAGTACTTCTTCGAGCACGCCAAGCTGATTCTCGATCAGATGGACGAACTCGAAGAGCGCCTGACTTCACGCCAGCAAACCCCGTCCGGGCGCCTGCGGATCAACGCTGCCTCACCGTTCATGCTGCACGCCATCGTGCCGTATATCGATGAGTTCCGCAGTCTCTATCCGGACATCCAGCTCGAACTCAACAGCAACGATTTGATCATCGACCTGCTCGAGCAAAGCACCGACATCGCCATCCGCATCGGCACGCTGGCCGACTCGACCTTGCACGCCCGCTCCCTGGGCTGCAGCCCGCTGCACATTGTCGCCAGCCCGGCGTACCTGGAAAAACACGGCGTACCGGTTGAGGTGGCGGATTTGTCCGGGCACACGCTGTTGGGCTTTACCCAGAACGAAGGCCTCAACCAGTGGCCGCTGCGTTATGTGCACGGTGATCGCTGGCCGATCCAGGCGGCGATCAGCGCCTCAAGCGGCGAGACCATCCGGCACCTGGCACTGGCAGGGCAGGGCATCGCCAGCCTGTCGCATTTCATGACGATCGACGACATCCGCGCGGGGCGCCTGCAGGTACTGCTGGCGGAGTTCAACAGCGGCTATCGTCAGCCGATCAATGCGGTGTACTACCGTAACTCGCAACTGGCCCTGCGCATTCAGTGCTTCCTGGACTTCATCCAGGGCAAATTGGCGGATTACGCGATAGCGGACTTCTCGGGTTGATTCGTGATCCCTGCGCAAGAGTGAATTGGGCTGTGCCGCCTGTTTCCCCAGGCATCGCTCCCCGATACTGGCTGCATCACTTATTAACGCAGGGAGTTTCTCCATGAACGTATTCATTACCGGCGCTGCCGGTTTTATCGGCGGCTCCATCGCTACCGGTCTTGTCCGGGCAGGTCACAAGGTTACCGGCCTGGTGCGCAGCGCCGAACAAGCCAATGAACTGAGCGCACTGGGCATCACCCCGGTGATCGGCACGCTGGACGACAGCGCACTGCTGGCCAAACAGGCCAAGGCTGCCGATGCCGTGATCAATGCCGCCAGCAGCGACCATCGCGGCGCAGTGGACGCCTTGCTCGATGCACTGCGCGGTTCCAACAAAGTGTTCCTGCATACCAGCGGGTCGAGCATTGTCGGCGATGCGTCGGGCGGTAAATCCAGTGACGTCGTCTATTACGAAGACAGCCTGCCGGAGCCGACGGTCGACAAGGCGGCTCGCGTGGCCATCGATAACCTGATCCTCGCCGCCGCCAAAGACGGGGTGAACTCAGCCGTTATCTGCAACACCCTGATCTACGGTCACAGCCTGGGCGTCAATCGTGACAGCGTGCAGTTGCCGCGCTTGCTGAAGCAGGCACGCAAAAGCGGTGTGGTCCGGCATGTCGGCCCGGGCCAGAACATCTGGTCCAACGTGCACATCGAAGACGTGGTGGCCCTGTATCTGCTGGCGCTGACCAACAACGTACCGGGCACCTTCTACTTCGTCGAAAGCGGTGAGGCGTCGTTCATCGACATGACCACGGCGATTGCCCAAGCGCTGAAGCTGGGGGCGCCACAAGACTGGCCGCTGAAAGACGCCGAAGCCGAGTGGGGTTATGAAATGGCCAACTATGGCCTGGGTTCCAACAGCCGGGTTCGCGGCAAGCATGCGCGTGAACTGCTGGGCTGGGCGCCGAAGCGGACTTCGGTGGTTGAGTGGATTCGGGACGAGATGGTTTGAGTTCTCTATAGACCGCATCGCTGCCATCGCGAGCAAGCTCGCTCCCACCGGTAATGTGTCGTTCACGAAATCGGCGAACGGCACATAACCCTGTGGGAGCGGGCTTGCTCGCGAAGGCGTTTTCAGCAGCCCAACAACTGGCCGGGCTGCCCTCAATTCCGTAACATCCGCACCCTCTTTGCTGGCCATTCCCTACGGCCAAAATTTTTGGGTAAGTCATGAAACCAAAACGTCTGCGCGCCGATGTCCTGGCCGGGCTCACCACCTCTTTCGCCTTGCTGCCCGAATGCATCGCCTTCGCCCTGGTGGCCCACCTCAATCCCTTGATGGGGCTTTACGGCGCCTTCATCATTTGCACCCTGACCGCGCTCTTCGGCGGGCGGCCGGGCATGGTGTCCGGCGCCGCCGGATCGATGGCGGTGGTGATCGTCGCGCTGGTGGTGCAGCACGGTGTGCAGTACCTGCTGGCCACTGTGCTGCTGGGTGGGCTGATCATGCTGGCGTTCGGTCTGCTGAAGCTGGGCAAACTGGTGCGCATGGTGCCGCACCCGGTGATGCTCGGCTTCGTCAACGGCCTGGCGATCATCATTGCCCTGGCTCAACTTGAGCACTTCAAGAACGGTGACGCCTGGCTGAGCGGGGCGCCGCTGTACCTGATGGCGGGGCTGGTGGCGGTGACGATGGCCATCGTGGACCTGCTGCCGCCGCCTGACCGTGCCGTGCCGCCGGCGCTGGTGGCGATCCTGGGCGTTGGCCTCGCGGTGTATCTGCTCGGCCTGCCCACCCGCACCCTGGGCGACATGGCGCACATTGCCGGTGGCTTGCCGACCTTTGCGCTGCCGGACATCCCCTGGGATCTGCAAACCCTGCACATCATCGCCCCCTACGCGATTTTGATGGCGCTGGTCGGCCTGCTGGAAACCCTGCTGACCCTGAACCTCACCGACGAGATTACCGAAAGCCGTGGTTTCCCGGATCGCGAATGCGTGGCGCTGGGCGCGGCCAACATGGTCTCCGGCGTGTTCGGCGGCATGGGCGGCTGCGCGATGATCGGCCAGACAGTGATCAACCTCAGCTCCGGTGGTCGTGGCCGACTGTCCGGGGTAGTGGCCGGGGTCCTGATTCTATTGTTCATCCTGTTTTTGTCGCCGCTGATCGAGCGCATCCCGCTGGCGGCACTGGTCGGGGTGATGTTCGTGGTGGCGCAGCAGACGTTTGCCTGGGCTTCGTTGCGAGTGCTGAACAAAGTCCCGCTGAACGACGTGCTGGTAATCATCGCCGTCACGGTGATTACGGTGTTCACCGACCTGGCCACCGCCGTGCTCTGCGGGATCATCATTGCCGCGCTGAACTTCGCCTGGCAACAGGCCCGCGAGCTCTATGCCGACGCTCATATCGAAGCCGACGGCAGCAAGCTGTATCACTTGCATGGCACGCTGTTCTTCGCCTCGACCGCACCTTTCCTCAATCAGTTCGACCCAGCCAACGACCCTGCGCACGTGACCCTGGACTGTCGTCATCTGAGATTTGTCGACTACTCGGCGATCGCCGCGCTGAAAACCCTGCGTGAGCGCTACGCCAAGGCGGGCAAACATTTGCATGTGTTTCACTTGTCGGAGCGCTGCAAGCAAATGCTCAAGCGGGCAGGGGGCGAACTTAACTGACTTGATTGATCATCGCTCGCACGAGGCTCGGCACCCGTTTCGTCTTTTCAATGGGCAGGCGCGCAAGCCTGCAGCGGGTGAAAACTTGGCTGGGTACACAGATCCAGACCGTCGCGACGGCTATAGCCTGCGAGTTTCATGCACTGGAAGCGCTCAACTCTTTGTTCGATTGTGGCTTTGGCATCGGTGCCAGAGCCATTGATGTACCCGCACGCCAGCATCGACTGAAACGCGTCATCCTCGCTGGCACCGGCTTTTAGCCACTGGGTCGACTCCGCGGGCGGTGGCTGAAACGGCCTGGCGTGGCAGGCGCTGATGAGCAGCAAACACGCAGCGAACACCACGGTCTTCCATTGCATGATCTGCATTCCTTTGCTCTTGAGAGTGGGTGAAACATTGGCGAACGGCGAGTTTTTGAAAACTGCACATACAGTGTCGAGATTGGCCGAATGTGAAGGTACACGACAATAGAAAAAAATGTCCTGCATGTGGCGTTGCCGCTGGGAGACTGACATGAAGTACGACACGCTGATACGCAACGCCCTGATCATCGATGGCAGCAACACCCCCGGTTATCCCGCCGACGTGGCGATCCTGAACGGCCGCATCGAGCGCATCGGTGACCTGCACGATGCCGGCGCCACCGAAGAAATCGACGCCGCCGGCCGCGTCTTGGCGCCAGGGTTCATCGACGTGCACACCCACGACGACACGGTGGTGATCCGCCAGCGCAGATGTTGCCCAAGCTCAGCCAGGGGGTGACCACGGTGATTGTCGGCAACTGCGGGATCAGCGCTTCGCCGGTGAGTTTGCGCGGCGATCCGCCGGACCCGATGAACCTGCTCGGCACCGCCGCGGCGTTTGTTTATCCGACGTTCAGCGACTACCGCGCCGCCGTCGAAGCGGCGAATATCACGCTGAACGTGGCGGCCCTGGTCGGCCACACTGCGTTGCGCAGCAATCACCTCGACGACCTGTTTCGCAGCGCCTCGCCCGAGGAAATCGGCGCGATGCGCGAACAGTTGCGTGAAAGCCTGGAGGCGGGTGCATTGGGCTTGTCCACAGGTCTTGCGTATGCGAGCGCGTTCTCGGCTTCCACCGACGAAGTGATGCAACTGACCGAAGAGCTGAGCGCATTCGGCGCGGTGTACACCACCCATTTGCGCAGCGAATTCGAGCCAGTACTGGAGGCCATGGATGAAGCGTTCCAGATCGGCCGCCATGCGAAAACCCCGGTGATCATTTCCCACCTCAAATGTGCCGGCGCCGGTAACTGGGGGCGCAGTCCGCACTTGCTGGCGGCCCTGGAACACGCGGCGAAAACCCACCCGGTGGGCTGCGACTGTTATCCCTACGCGGCCAGTTCATCGACCCTGGACCTCAAGCAAGTGACCGATGCCCATCGCATCACCATCACCTGGTCCACGCCGCACCCGGAGTTGGGTGGCCGCGACCTGATGGACATCGCCGCCGAGTGGGGCGTGCCGCTGCTCGATGCCGCCCGCCGCCTGCAACCGGCCGGCGCGGTGTATTACGGGATGGATGAGGCCGATGTACGAAGAATCCTCGCGCATCCGCTGTCGATGGTGGGCTCCGACGGATTGCCGGAAGACCCGTTTCCGCATCCACGCTTGTGGGGCGCGTTCCCACGAGTCCTGGGACATTTCAGTCGCGATGTGGGGCTGTTTCCACTGCACACCGCGGTGTACAAGATGACCGGATTGTCGGCGGCGCGATTTGGCTTGAAGCAACGGGGCGAAATCCGCGAAGGACACTGGGCGGACCTGGTGTTGTTCGATCCCGTGACCATTCGCGACGTGGCGGACTTCAATGACCCGCAACGGGCAGCGGAAGGGATTGATGGGGTTTGGATCAATGGGGTGTTGAGTTACAGCGAAGGTCAGGCGAACGGCAGAAGGGCAGGACGATTCCTGGCGCGGGAAGGGGAGTTGCGCACAGGCTTTCTTTGATCGTGGGCGACACCCAAAGATCGTTGCCTTGCAGCGTCTACAGGGAAAACACATTCCGCGCTTCACTGAGAATTATGTGTTAGCCTGCAATCAATGATTTCATTGATTGCAGGAGGCCGCGCCATGGCCAGTATCACCATCCGTAATCTGGACGACGCCATAAAAGAACAGCTGCGTATTGCCGCTGCTCACAACGGCCACTCCATGGAAGAAGAGGTCCGCCTGATTCTTGGGAGAGCGCTGGCTACCGTTGACCGGGCTGGAGGGCTTGGTAGCCGGATCCGCAACAGATTCAACGATGTCGGTGGCGTGGACCTCGATTTACCCATACGTTCGGAGAAAGCTACAGCGGTGGATTTCTCTGAATGATAGTGCTCGATACCAATGTTCTTTCCGAGTTTATGCGGGCCGAGCCCGAGGCTCGAGTAGTGGCCTGGGTTGATCGGCAGCCAGCGATGGATCTGGCGATCAGCGCAGTGACCGTGGCAGAAATACTTCATGGAATTGCCCGATTACCTTGCGGTAAGCGCAAGCAAAAACTTGAAGCTCATGCGATGGAGATGTTTGAAGAGGATTTCGCTGGAAGGATATTGCCTTTTGATGTTCACGCCGCCGTCGAGTACGCAACGCTGGTAGCGGGTTGTGAAGCACAGGGGCGAGCGGTGTCCATGGCTGATGCGCAAATTGCTGCAATATGCCGGACTCACGGTGCACCGATCGCCACCCGCAATGTTCGAGACTTCGAATTTTCCGGGATCGAGGTGATCAATCCGTGGGATACCTGACACAGGTAAAAGATCGCTCCCACCAGGGCGTGGGAACGATCAGGTGTGTTTAAACCCGGAAGTGGCTCACCATCATCTGCAACTGATTACCCAACCGCGCCAGCTCAACACTGGCCGCAGCCGTTTCATCGCTGGCGGCCGCCGTCTGTTCGGACACGTCGCGCACGTTGACGATGCTGCGGCTGATTTCTTCGGCCACCGCGCTTTGCTGCTCGGCGGCGGCAGCGATTTGCTGGTTCATCGACTGGATGTTGGACACCGTGCGGGTGATGTTTTCCAGTGAC
Source organism: Pseudomonas sp. VI4.1 (assembly GCF_002029345.1). NCBI lineage: Bacteria > Pseudomonadati > Pseudomonadota > Gammaproteobacteria > Pseudomonadales > Pseudomonadaceae > Pseudomonas > Pseudomonas sp. VI4.1. The sequence continues at coordinate 32,578 of NZ_MULM01000142.1, read as the reverse complement.
ACGCCGGCCTTGCGGGTCAGCGCCACGCTGCTGTCGGTCAGGGTGCGGCTGTTGTTCATCACGGCCGACACCTGTTGGGTGCCATTTTGCAGACCGGCGACCAGGCCTTCGATTTCTTCGGTGGATTTCTGGGTGCGTTGGGCCAGGCCACGGACTTCGTCGGCCACCACGGCAAAACCTCGACCGGCTTCACCGGCACGGGCGGCTTCGATGGCGGCGTTGAGCGCCAGCAGGTTGGTCTGATCAGCGACGGCCTTGATCACGTCCATGACACTGCCGATCTTGTCACTTTCCTGTTGCAGCACATTCATGGCTTCGGTTGAGCGCGCCACTTCGCTGGCCAGGCGTTCGATCTGGGCGATGGCTTCGTTGACCACCTTGTCGCCCTCGCGAGCTTCGCCGTCAGCGGCAGCCGCGGCCCGGGAGGCTTGCTCGGCATTGCGCGCGACTTCCTGCACCGTGGCCGTCATCTCATGCATGGCCGTGGCCACCTGATCGGTTTCGATCTTCTGGCTGTTGACCCCGGCACTGGTCTGCTCGGTCACGGCCGACAACTCTTCGGCGGCGCTGGCAATCTGGGCGACGCCATCGCGAATGCCGCTGATCAAGTCGCGCAGGGTAACGCCCATGCGCGCAATGCCTTGCTGCAACACACCGAGTTCATCGCGGCGAGTCACCTTGACGTCGTGGGACAGGTCGCCGCTGGCGATGCGCTCGACCACGGCCAGGGTGTCGCGCAACGGGCCGGTGATCTGGCGAGTGATGATGACGGCAGCAATGATGCCCACCAACAAAGCCAGCAGGGTGCTGATCAGTTGCAGGGTGCGGGCCTGGGCGCTTTCGGCGTCACGGCGTTCGAGCTGAATCTGATACAGCTGATCGCTCAGGGACACGATCGCGGCGCCCTGGTCGGTCATTTCCTTGCGCGCCTGGACGGCGTCGTCGCTGGCGTTTTTATACGCCTGCAAGGCACTGCGGTAGTTACCCAGCGCGGCTTCCAGCTGCCGCAGAGTGTCTGGCTGAGTCTCGGCGAAATGCCCGCCCAGTGACTTCACGCTGGCAATCGCCACATCCAGTTGGCGGACGGCTTTCTGTTCGGTCTCGGGGTTGGTGGTGGCGGTGTAGCTGCGCACTTCGTAGCGGGTCAGCAAGAAGGCTTCCTTGGCGGCCGTGATGGCCTGGAACTGTTCGAAGCGCTGATCGCTCGGGGGCATTTGCTGCACGGCGGTGTTGATGGCGTCGATCAGTTTGCTGGCGGTTTCGGCGTTGCTGCCCATGACGTCGCGGGCGCTGTTACCGGTGCGGTAGGCGCTGCGCATCTTGTTCAGGGACGCCTTGTAAGCCTCGATGACGGCGCCTTGTTCCCTCAACAACGTGAGGTTGTCCGGGCTCTTGAATTTCGCCAGCAGCGCTTGCTGCTGGGCGGAGAACGCGTCCAGGGTGGTCTGTACGTTTTGCGCGGCGGTTTCGTCGCCGTTGGTCAGCATGTATTGCAGCCGAACCACGCGCAGTTTGGTCAGGCCGGCATTGAGCTGGGTGATGTCGCTCATCCAGTTGCTGCGGTCAATCAAACCGCCCAGGCTCGTCCAGCCGGTCAGGGCGAGGATGCAGGTCAGGGTCAGGACCAGGCCGAACCCCAGGCCCAGTTTCAGGTTCACGCTGATATTGCCGAACCAGCTATTCATCGAATTCCTCCAGGAACGTTGTGTTTCTTGATCGTCGGTTGGCTGGAAGATTGTTGTTTTTGGGCGCCAGCAAGGTAGGTAGCAGGTGTGTATCGGCAGGGGGGTTGGGAACTGAAGAAAGATCTTTTGCCGTTGTTCTTAAGCTTTTTTTCACAATCGTTTCACTCCCAGCCAACGCGCGCCTCTCTACCCTCGCGGCATCGAATGACAGTGAGGCATGCCGGCGGGGCGGCTTGATGTGGAATTGAGACTGAGTCTGTTCGGGATTAAACGCTCCCTCGACCTGAGCCGTCTGGCCCGCTATCGCAACGCGGCTGTGGTGCTGGCCTCGGCGCTGTTGGTGATCCCGTTGACGGTATGGCTGTTGCGACCCGCCGCCGTGCCGGACCTGGCCGACGAAAATGTGGCCGGCGTCCGTGCGTTGGCGGCCGGCTGGGCCAAAGGTGACATGATCGTGCTGGTGCGCCACGTCGAACGTTGCGATCACTCCTCCGCAGCCTGCCTGAGCGGCAATGACGGCATCACCGAGCGTTCTCGCAGCGTGGCAGTGGCGGTGGGTGCTCAGTTCGAGCAACTGGGCTTGAACAAGGCCGACATCTACAACAGCCCGGTCATGCGGACCGCGCAGACCGCCGGCTACATGTTCAACAAGATCAGTTTCGATGAAGACTGGTTGGTCAACTGCAAGGGCACCATGTTGCGTGACGCCCTGGCGCACAAAGTGGCCGGCCGCAATCTGATTCTGGTCACCCACAGCGAATGCATGTCGCAACTGCTGAAAGACCTCAAGTTGCCAACCTCGACCCTGGGGTACGGCGCTTCCTTGTTCATTTCCGCCGAAACGTTACAGGCACCGCGCATGCTCGGTTTCATCGAAGCCTCGGACTGGGGCTCGGTGACCAGCGAATGAATTCACTTTCTCAATCAGGGCGCTCAATGCTGACTTCCTCCCGCTCACGTTTCTATTGGGTGAACTTCGGTATCCCGCTGGCCTGTGCGCTCGTGGTGTTCCTGCTGTTCGACCTGACCCGCATCGACATCGCCTTCAACGATCTTTTTTATGATCCGGTGACGCAGACGTTTCCGTTGGACCATGTGTATTGGTTCGAAAAAATCACCCATAAGTGGGCGCGGATCATCCCGAACTGGACCGGCGAGATCGCCATCGTCGGCGCCTTGCTGTCGTTTCTCTGGCCGCGTCTGAAGGCTGAAAAGCATTCGACCCTCATCGCGTTTCTGGAAAAAATCAAAGTCGCGCCGGTGCTGCGGTTTGCCAACAGGCACCGCCGTGATTTCCTGTACGTGGTGCTCGCGTTTTCTATCAGCACCGGCGTAATCCACTACCTCAAGGGCCATACCAGTGTGTATTGCCCGATCGAAACGACCCAGTATGGGGGGAAGATTGAACACAAGGAGTGGTATCAGAATTTCGATCTGCTGAAGGTTGCCGGGGATGGGCGCTGCTGGCCGGGCGGTCATGCTTCGGGTGGTTTTACCATGCTGGCGTTGTACTTCGTCGCACGCCGCTACCGCTGGCGCTATTCCAAAGCGGTAATGTACGGCTCGCTGGCACTCGGTTTCGTCTACGGCACGACGCGGGTTCTGCAAGGCTGGCATTACATGTCCCACACCTTTTGGGCCGGGATCTTCGTGTGGCTGGCGTGTTTGCTGACGGCGCTGGCGTTTTATGGGCGAGCGCGGCTGGAGCTGCCGGTTCTGCAAAAGCATGAAGAACCGGCATTGATGGCTCAGCCGCAATCTGCCGGCTGACGCTCCAGTGCCGGCAATGCCTCTGCCGGGAGCGTCGTCAGCACCAGCCGGGAGGCAAAGTCCTGGCTCAGGTGCACCGTGTTGATGGCGATGCGTTTGTTTTGTGCCTGACCCTCGGCTTCACCGCTATTGGGGTTCACGTCGAAGCGCGGAAAATTGCTGCTGGCAATGTCCAGGCGCAAGCGATGGCCGCGTTTGAATACGTTGCAGGTCGCGAACGGCTCGATCACCACTTTGACCCTTTTACCCGGTTGCAGTGGCTCGGGATTTTCCCATGAGTCCCGGTAACGGCTGCGACGAATGCCATCGGTAATGTTCATCGCGTAGCCGTCGGGGTAGTGCGCGCTCGGCGGGTAGATGTCCACCAGTTTGGCGGTAAAGTCCGTGTCGGGCGCGTCGCTCTCAATCCATAGCTCGATGTACAGCGGGCCGGCAATGATCAGGTCTTCGGTCAGCGGCGGCGTCTGAAAACTCAGTACGTCTTCGCGCTCCGACAGCGGTTGATTGTTGCCGCGGGTGCCGAAAAAGTCGGGTCGCTCACGTTGATCGAAAGCCCCGCCCGCGAACACCGGGGCACCGGACGTCAATGCGCCGCCGATGGTGGGGACCGGGTGGTCGGGGTCGGCGCGATAGCTCAGCGTTGCCTCGCGCATGACCGGACGTTCCCGGCTCAACTGCCGCTCATGGTCCAGGTACAGACTCAGTGGCTGGCTGCCAGGCAGTGGCCATTGTTGGCTGTGCAACCAGCGACCGCCGTGTTGCAGACGACCCTTGTCATCAGGCGTACCGTCGCCGCCACCCATCAGGAACACTTTTACCGGCGCGTCGGCCAGCGCTTTGGTGGGCTGGTCCTTGAGTGAGCGCTCGAACCAGTTCAGCCGGCACGTCAGCCAGTTCTCGGCCACTCGGCCGTCGAAGGATGCAGCTGCGCCGAACTCGACATCGCCGCTGTGACTGATGTTGCGATCACCGTGCAGCCAAGGTCCCATGATCAAATGTTGCGGTGTGCTGTTATGACGTTTGAATGCGCAGTAGTTGGCGAGGGTCGAACTGACATACGCGTCATACCAGCTCGACATGAACAGCACCGGGATATCCGGCAGGTCATGGTAATGCCCCTCCGCGTAAATTCCCGGTTTACGCCAGTAATCGCTGAAGCTGCCCTGGGCCCATTGTTCAAGCAGATAGGCTTCGTATTCCGGCACGTGGCGAATGGGCGACTGGCCCGGTTGCCATGGCATGCGGGCAAACCATTGATGAATATCCTCCTGTTCCAGCGCCTCGCGAATCTGTGGATCGGCCAGCGCTGCCGGGCTTTCCTTGGCCTGTCGCCAGGCCCAGGTCGCTTGCTTGAGCTCGAACGCGCCACCTTGACGGATGCCGCACTGGAACGCGTTGGCAAAACCACCCGAGTCCAGCACCATGCTGCTCAGCCCCGGTGGATGCAGGCAAGCCATCGCCAGTTGCGTGTGGGCCGCGTAAGACAAACCCATGCTGCCAATCCGGCCGTTGCACCAGGGTTGCTCGACGATCCAGGCGAGCGTGTCGAAGCCGTCCTCGCCTTCAGCGGTGTACTTGGTGAATACCCCTTCGGAGGCGTAACGCCCGCGACAGTCCTGGAAGATCGCTACAAACCCTTGCTCGGTGAACCGTGCCGCCATCGCCTGGCGGGAAATGTGCTGCCCGTCGAGCTGCTTCTCCGAACGCGACGGTTTGCTTTTGTCGTAAGGCGTGCGTTCGATCACGACCGGAAACGGACCTTCAATGTTTGCAGGCAGATAGATGTCGGTGGCCAGGTACACGCCATCGCGCATGGGGACCGACTGGTCGCGCAAAATTTGCATGGCCGGTATCGCTTGTTCAGAAAGGAAGTTCATATCAAAACCTTGTTGACGCGGGCCCCTGCGGCATCACCGCAGGTGCCATCGGGCGGTCAGTAGCCGGTGGTCACTGCAATGGCCAGAAGGATCATCGCCAGCACCAGGTAAATCAGGAACAGCGGCAGGATGTAACGCGCCCATTGGCCCCAACCGACTTGCGCGGTGGCCAGCAGCACCAGCAAGCCGCTGGAGGTCGGCGTGATCATGTTGGTCAGTCCGTTGCCCAGCAGAAACGCATACACGGTGGTTTGCGGGCTGACACCGGAGAGTTGGCCGAGCGGGCCGAAAATCGGCATGGTCACCGCGGCCTGACCGGACGTCGAAGGGATCAGTACGTCCAGCCCCAGTTGCGAGAAGAACATGCCATAGGCCGATACGATCGGGCCATGATCACTCACTACGCTGGCCAGGCCGTTGACGATGGTGTCCAGCACCTGTCCGGTGGTGAGGATGATTTCAACCGCGGTTGCGAGGCCGATCAGCACGCCGGCGATCAGCACTTTTTTCATGCCGTCGACGAACGCGTTTGCAGTGGCACTGGCGCCAAGACCGGCGATGACGGCGAAGGCGATGCTCAACAACAGATAGAACGCCGAAAGCTCGTGGTACTTCCACTGCCAGCGGGTTGAGGCAAAGACCATGAACGCGATGCCGCTCCCGAGAACCAGCAGGTTCAACAGGTGGCGGATCGGCAACGGTTTGTGTTCGAAGTTGATTTTCGCGCTGGCGTCGAAGCCCTGTTTGTGGATGCTCCACAGCACGAAAGCAATACCGACACTCAGGAACAGGGCGTAGGCCGCGATCCGCATGCTCATGCCGCTGAAAATCGGCAAGCCGACCATCGGTTGCGCGACTGACAGCGCCACGGGGTTGGTGATGGAAGCCAGGTAGCCGATCTTCACCGAGATACACACGATGGCCAGCCCGATCAGGTTCGACAACCCCAGTCGATTGGCCATGGCCACCATCAGCGGCACGATCAGGATGAATTCCTTGGCCAGCCCCATGAAGGTACTGCCGGCCGAGAACACTAGCATCAGCATCGGCACCAGCACGTAGATGTTGCCCCGGGTCATCCCCAGCAAGCGTTCGAGGCCGGCGTCGATCACGCCGGCCTTGTTCAGGACGCCGAACATGCCACCGATGAACAGCACCATGAAAATCAGCGCTGCACGCTTTTCGATGCCTTGGGGAATGGCCATGAAGCCTTCGACCAGGGACACCGGTCGGGCCACGGCGTCATTTGTTTTGCGCGGCTCCAGGGAGAACAACTGCGTCAGCGAATGGCTCTTTTCCAGGACCTGATAGGAACCCGGCACCACCAGCGCGTTCTGGCGCTGGAAGGTGCCGGAGCTGACCGCATACGTGAATGCGACCGCGAGCAAGACGATGCTCAGCAGGATGATCGCCGGGTTGATGGGTTTGCGTTGGCCGGTTTTGCCGGAGTCCACTGTCGTGGAGGCGGCGCTCGGCGGGGGGAGAGTGATCTGTAGTTCGCTCATGATTCTTGCCCTGACTGGCAGGGAGGTCCTCGCGGTTATTGTTTTGGGTGTCGGCTGTTGGTGAGGCGGACACTAGGCCAAACGCTTGCCGGCCACAACGTTATGCGCGGAACGGGTTGAGCTATGCGTTTGTCATCATTTACCCGCGGCGCACGACTTGCTGAGGCGCCGCTTGAGGTGCTCGGCAAAGGCACTGACAATGCTTGGGCGCGGCTCGTCGTGGCGGAATGCCAAGCCAAATGCATAGGGCAGGGCAGGCCGAAACGGCCGGGTGACAATCGGCAGGTGAGCGAAGTGGCTGGCCAGCAAACCATTGACGATCGAGACCCCCAGACCCTCGGCGACGAAGCTGCACGCCGCGCCGACCGAGTGCACTTCGATCCGCACTTGCGGGGTCAGGTTCGCCGCGCGAAAGACTTGGTTGAGCTCCGCTCGCAGCGCGCGTTGGCGACCCAGCAGCACCAGCGGTACGTCACGCAAATGCTGGACTTCGATGAACGTGTGGCGGGTCAGCGGATGATCCGCCGGCATCACACAAACGCCTTCGGTTTCCAGCACCGGCTCGATGTCAAAGTCCGGCAGGTCGGTGGGTAATCGCACGAATCCCAGGTCTGCCGAGCGATCAAGCACCGCCCGCTCGATCATGTCGTAAGAGCCGGTCAGCAACTCGACGACAATGTCTTCGTGGCTCTTGAGAAAATCGGCGACGATCTTCGGCAACAGCTCTTGGGTCATGCTGGTCGGCACGCCCACCTTGAGCAGACGCTTGCGCGTGCGACCGACCCGCAACTCGTCGGCCAGGCGCTGGACGCGCTGCATGCCGTCCACCAGCCCGGCCACTTCGGTGAGCAGTTCTTCGGCTTCAGGCGTGGCCATCAACCGGCCCTTTTTGCGCAGAAACAAGGCAAACCCAAGGGCCTCTTCCAGCTGCGTCAGCAAGCGGCTGACCGCCGATTGAGACAGGCCCATTCGCGTTGCCGCGCCGATGGTCGAACCGGTGGCCATGATTGCCTTGAAAGCTTCGAGTTGCTTGAAATTCACGCAGGGATCCCCTTGGTTTTTCAGCGACGTGAGGTGCCGTATCACGAGCGTGCGCATAGCCTGATGCGCTTCTCGCATAACGTTGTGAACGCGCTGGCGAGCCGTTAGTGTCCGCCCCAATGCGCCGCTGAGTCCAGCGCCACACCACCACAACACAGAGACAAATCCCGGCAACGGGACCCTTGCTACTGCCCATAAAAATCGACAATACGGCACTGAGGAAAAGCGATGCGTGAGCTGTTCACGAGAGGCGCGATTGTATCCGCGGGAATACTGGCGAGCCTGTCCCCGGAGCTGATGGCTCAGGGGTTTCTGGAGGATTCGCACGGCAAACTCTCCCTGCGTAATTATTACTTCAACGACGATTACCGCGATGGCGGCAACGACCGCAAAGAGTGGGCACAGGGCTTTCTGCTCAACCTGCAATCGGGTTACACCGCTGGCACGGTCGGCTTTGGCCTGGATGCGTTGGGGCTGGCCGGGCTCAAGCTGGACTCAAGCCCGACCCATGCCGGCACGGGTTTGTTGCCGGTACACGATGACGGCCATGCGGCGGACGGTTTTTCCAGCCTGGGCGTGACGGCGAAAATGCGCATTGGCGATGCCGTGGTGAAAACCGGCAATCTGCTGCCGAAGATTCCAGTGCTGGTCTACAACGACGGTCGATTGCTGCCGCAGACCTTTCGCGGCACTCAAGTTGAATACTCCGGTATCCGTAATCTCTACCTGCACACCGGGCATCTGGATAAATTCAAACAGCGCAACTCCACCGACAGTGTCGATATTTACCCTCAGGGCTACACGGGTGACAAGGGCACGGATTTCGACTTTGCCGGCGCCGTCTACACCTTCACCCCAAACCTCAGCGGCACCTGGTACTACGGCGAAATGCGCGAGTTCTACCGCCAGCAATTTCTCGGCCTGGTGCACAAGCTTCCAGTGGGCGGCGGCAACCTGACCAGCGACCTGCGTTACTTCATCAGTAGCGATGCGGGCGAGGCACGCAACGGCGAAGTTGATGCCGACATGTTCAGTGGTCTGTTTACCTATCGCCTGGGCGCTCAAGCGCTCGGTGTGGGGTATCAGAAAGTCACCGGCGACACAGCGTTGCCCTACACCAGTGTCTCCACGGTGTACTCGTTCACGAATGCAGGTGTCGGAAAATTCATTCAGGGCGGAGAGCAAACCTGGATGCTGCGATACGACTATGACTTCGCTGCCGTTGTGCCCGGATTGACCTTCATGACGCGTTACTACAAGGGTGAGAACGGCGATTACAAGGGACGGGAAGCCCGCGAGTGGGAGTCGGATACCAACCTTCGTTATGTCATTCAGAGCAGCGCCTTCAAAGGGCTGGGGATGGAAGTGCGCAAGGCGACTTATCGTTCGACCTACGCCAGCGATCGGGACAACTGGCGGCTTTATCTGACGTATGACATTGCATTGTGGTGATACGGATTCAGAACGACAAAACCAGCAGTCCCGAAAGGGATTGCGGGTTTTTTGTCGTCTGCACTATTGGCTTCGCGGTGCAACCTGGCGCAACGCGGTTTACGCTCCAACCGCCAACGGCAACGTCACAATAAAGGTACTGCCCTTGCCGTCGCCGTCGCTCATGCCGATGACCGTTCCGCCATGAGCCTCGACCAATTCGCGTACCACGGTCAGGCCAATGCCCAGGCCTGCACGGTTGAAGTCGACGGCGTGAACATCCTGCACGAAGGGCTCGAAGATAAAAGGCAGTGCCTTGGCAGAAATGCCGATGCCGTTGTCGCCGATGCTCATCTGCAGCAGATTGTCTTCGGCGGTCACCGACAGCGTGACCGTGCCGCCCGCCTGGGTGTACTTGGCCGCGTTGCCCAGCAGGTTGCCAAGGATTTGCGTGAGCCGAACCGGATCGCCGTTCACCGCGAGCGCACCTTCAGGCAACTCGGCGGTGAAGTGCAGATGCTGCGCGGCCATCACCGGGCTGCACACGGCGACGGCCTCCTGAATGATTTGCACCATATCGACGATTCGACAATCCAGGCGCAACTTGCCGGTGCTGGCGCGGGAGACGTCGAGCAAATCGTCCACCAGGCGCGACATGTGCTGCACCTGGCCTTCGATCAGTGCCTGCATTCGGGGCAGCTCTTCTTTCGGTACCCGCACCAGTCGACCGGCGATCATGCTGATGGGAGTCAAAGGATTGCGCAGCTCGTGAGCCACCAGGGTGAGGATATTTTGTTGCTGGGCCAGGCTGTGCTCCGCCGAGGCTTGCAGGTGTTGCGCACTGAGCACGGCACGCACCAATTGTTCGTTGGTGTCGCGCATCTCCAGGTAACGCTGGTGTTCTTCGGCTGAGCGTTGGGGTTTTTCCGCATCCGACTGAGCCAGCAGAATCGCCAGGACCAATTGCTGATTGGCCCCGATCAGTTGCTCGACCTGTTGGATATTGACGAGCCGGGTGTTGGCCTCGCTCAGCTCCTTTTGCAGTGCCGCCAGTACGGCTCGCGCCTCGACGGTTTTCTGGCCGAGCAGGAACAATTCGCGAGCGGCAGTGGCCATTGCTTGCTCGTTCTTGCTGTTAGCCTCATTCATGATCCCACCCGCCACGAAGCAAACGTGCGGTGAGCGAGGGCCCGATCAGGGTAGTCAGCAGCTGGTAGAAAGTAGTCAGCAACACTTCACCGAAAAACAGGGCATCGGCTGTGGCTGAAACGTCAGCGTTGGGGCCAACACGGTGCGTCAGAGAAGCTACGATCTGACTGCTCTCTTCGCTTAGCGTGGACATGGCTAACTGATATCTGATGGACAGTTTTCGATGGTACACCCAATAAGGGTATTGGGAGGGGAATGCGTCAGAGGAGGGCGGTTATTGGATGACTGAATGAAGCTGACCGTTCAAAAGGCAAAAAAAAGCCCGCGGGAGGGCGGGCAAACCGTAGTTTCTTGAAGAGCGAGTGCAATGTACCGGTTGGAGAGGGGCGGTGGGGTGAAGAAAAATTCATCTGCGCGATGCGTCTTCTGAAGCGGGAGAGTGCTTAGAATTGCTTCGATGTTATGTATTCGTTACATCTGACGATAAATGTCACGGTAACTGAACATGGACTACAGCCTACTGGCCTGGCGGCTGGGTAAACACATACGTGAAAAGCGTATCAATCGTGGCTACACCCAGGCAAAGCTCGCAGGGTTGACGCGGCAAAAAATCATTGCTGTGGAAAAAGGTGCTCTATGCGTGAGCATGGTGGCGTATGCACGTGTATTAGGCGCTTTGGATTGTGAGCTCACGGTTATACCAGCGGCCATGCCGACCCTTGAAGAACTTGCGGAGCTCTTCTGAATGAATGTGAGGAGGCGGACTCCACAGAAAGTTACATAAAGTGAAACCTTCTGTTGAGTCGTTGTGCATGAAGCCGCGTTGGATGACAGTCTAAAAATGGGCGACCTCAGCGATCGCCCATTTTCTTTCTACATCAAAACCTGCGCCTGCAATCGCCGCCCGACGACGTCCAACAAATCGCAGCCGTCGCGCAGTGAAGTGACCAACACCCGCGCCAGTTCACTGTGAACATTTTCGTTTGCAGCGAAGCTCTCCAGCAATTGGGTTGCCGTGCGGATGCGGTAGGCCGCGGTTTCGTGCAATACGTCCAGTGGCGCTTCGGTGTCGATCAACAGCACCGCAATGCTGCAATCGATGCCGGTGACCGGCATGTATCGAGCCATGACAAAAACCTCCAGTCGGTAACAAAGGCGCGCGGCCACTCAAGGGTGGCTGGCGGACGGGTTCTCTGGCAATCCATCGGGTGGGTCCAGGTTGTCCAGCGCCCGGTTTACCAACAGTTCGGCCACCACCGCCAGTTGCTGGATCGCCAGCGCTACGTTGCGGCGAGAGCTTTCCAGATCGCAGGCAAGGTCCGTGCTCATGACGTTGAGCGAGGCCAGGGTTTCGCAGGCGTGAGCGAGCAGGGAGGGGGTGTCGATGTCGGGGAGGATGGTGAAGACGTGGCTGACGGGATCGGGGAGGCGTGGGTTGCGCAGGCGAGCGCTTACGAGGGGTTCAGTGACTTCGGAGAGCTTGGATAAATCGGGGGTATCTGTTGCCAAATCCGGCGAGGAGTCCGGTGGATTGGGGCTGTGTTTTTTCATGGTCTAATTCCTGGTTTGTCATAGGAACTACCATTCCCCTGCTGTCAAACAGGGAGGGTGGCAGCTGTACGCAGGTTGACAGACCGGAAACACAGGAAACCGGTGCATCCAAAGATGCCCCACGCACAGCCGCCATGAAAAAACTGCACGCGCGCAAGCATGCCGTTTTATTAGGTAGAGTGGAAGGTTCCGGTTTTCAGCCTGTCAAAGCCGATCGCTGATTTGCAGCGACACCTGAAGGCTATCTATGACGGGCAGAGTTCGCTAGTTCATGGAAGGCGACGCGTCTTGCAGGAAATTTCCTAGGACGGAGAGTGACTTTCTCCTTCAAAAGATTGCCTCAGTATCCGTCACCTGAAAAACTCTCAACAGCCACCCAGCTTCCCCTGGGATCAACCTGTATTGAACCTGCCGAATTTTTCCCGTCCGCCCAGCCTCGGCGTCAGCACCGTCATAAATCGGAAACTGCCGCACCAACGAATTTTCCGTCACAGCAAACTCATCCTCGCCTTGGTAACCCTCTGCAATTTTCGGGTTGTCACTGACAGGTGGCAGATAAATCGTGCTGAGCGATTTCTTGCGGTTAGCGGAGTAGGCAATGAGCTCACCCGCCATCCCACGCCCCGATGATCTGACGAAGACGTAAATCTCGGGTGAACCGTCGCTATCAAGGTCCGCGACCTGCGCCCGAACGATGTTGCCGGTGAGTGGGTGAGTCAACTTCGAATTATCGATTTCCAGCCCTTGGGGTGTGATGTAGAGCACGGGATTTCCATCGATCAACGCCGTCGTCACATGAAAACGAATGCCCTGCAATTTGAGCGTTTGGTCGAACGGCTGGATGCTGTTCTTGGCATCATCGACAAGTCTCGATGACAGGTGCTGCGCTGCGAGCGGTTCTTTGATGGAATGGTTAGCCGTCACGGTTTCGGCGCCGTTATTGAAGGCGATTTCGACACGAGGTGCGACCCCAGCGTTGGCATGGGCAACCAAAGAAACCATAACGGCGAAGGCGGCTGAAATACGGGCAATCATGTACATCTTCCTCAATGCTTCTGTTCGGTGACGTTGTCCATGCAGATGAGACAGCAGCATAGAGAGGGTAGCGCCAAGCATCCCGACACTAGATCTGCTGTAGTTCATCCAGGGTCACGGTGTGCTTGAAAAGCCTCACTCCCAAACCACCCGTGCGATCCAGCGATGACCCCACCGTCAAATCTGGTGGGCCGGGGTAATCTGAACTGGTAACGTAAGGTATTGATTTTAAAATATTATATTGGTTAGATTTTTGTGTTGGAATGCCAATTGGAATGCCGATAGGATTTGCTTGGTACCTTGGGGCGTCTTGATGGGGGCTATAGCTAGCTTTCAGCTAGGTATACGCCAGCGTCAGTCTCCATCCTCACCAGGTTCTCAATGATTTGAGCTCGCTTCAGGCCGTGCGCCTTCGCTAGCGCATCAAGCTGGGCGATCACCGTTTTCGAGAGAATGACGTTGACCTGCTTCTTGTCGGCGGCACGCTCGTCAAATTGCTTACGATTCCATCGCCTTTTGATCTCTCGAAGTATGGCCGTCCGTTCGTGACGGCCTACATCCCCTTGGTCGAAGAACATCAGCAGCTCTTGGTAGTTGCTGATTGGCGTTTGCCTAGAACGCGGCGACAGATGATTCTTTTTAAGCCACTCCCAGGCGCAGACACAGCGCTTTTCGCTCTCTTTTTTATCGGTGAACCATTCGAATTCACTGTCCTTCGCCTTGTGCCTGAGCCAGTCCTGGTGAAGGTGTTCGACCTCGGATGCCTTTTCAGAAATATCGACATCCCAAAGGTCGATCATGCCGATGAGGCGATTCCTACCTGTGAGGTGGACCAGGCTGAGCGGCAGGCGCAAGTCAGTCATTTTTTCGATCTCGCGGATCAGCCATCGATGCTGCCGTTCATCCTCTTTGATCCACTCCAGCTTTTCGTCCGGAAGCAGGAGTCGATCTTTCCCTTGTGGGATGAGGGACTGGATGAACCTACGGCCCCTCAGGGCTCTGGCTATCTCGTCACGCATGGTTAGGCCGTTGCAGGTTCTGACGTCAAGCCTCGCCTCTTTGTGATGGTAGAGGTGCAGCCACAGCCAGATGTCGTGGCGATGGTTTCGATGAGGTTCTTGGAGCAACTCGCTCAGTCTGTCTGCATCTTTGTTACGCGCGTGATTGTCAGTCTTCACGTCATTTCAATCCCGATCTAAGGACATTTCTGGTGCGGATTCTCGTCTGATTCTACATCCATTCTAGAGCGATTCTATCTAGTTTCTTTGCGAAATCTATGTCGTATCTATGGAGATTCTAGAATAATATTTTTAGTGTAAATCCAATGTTTATCGGCCTTCAGTAGGTTTTTTGACTGTTTTTCGAGTTTTCTACAGTCGAGTAGCCGCGAGCCTGTGCTATGGCCTAAGTCAGTACTCGGGTGCCAGAGAATTCACGTATGTACGTTCACAGGCTGTAGGTGACTTAGAGGAGCTCCAGCGGATCAGTTCTTCAGTGTTTTTTTACCGGCTCTGCCAATCCTCTGAACGAATACGAGGAGCCCCGTTCATGAGGATCATCCGTCTGAAAGAAGTCATCGACTCGACCGGCCTTGCTCGGTCGACCATCTACAAATACATCGGGGAGGGCACCTTCCCGAAACCCGTCTCGCTGGGGGACCGCTGCGTCGGTTGGGTCGACAGCGAGGTGCACGACTGGATCCTGGCTAGGATCGAGGAGCGTGACCTGGCAGAGGGTATTGCGGTGCGCGGCACTGGCCACCTGAGTGTGGCCGGCTAGAACTGACCATTTGCGCCATGACTTGCTACGGCTGGTCATGGCGTTTATGCCGCTTGGGATGGTCCTGTGTTCTCAGCTAACTCTCCCAGGATGCAGTTCGGCAAATCTCTCGGCAGGCAGGGCAATGTTGCTCCCCGTTGCCAGGTCTCACCGGGAGGGTTGGTAATGAACTGGGCTGCTTCTAGTGATATAGATAGCTACTGACTATCAATGCCTAACCATTCAATAGCTATTGGCACTCATCCAGTACGACACCTAATGCACAGACAGGGATAGGTAATCGGTTAAAAAATACACAACACGTGCCTGGTATGCACAAGAACCAACCAGGTACCCATCCATGATCAATCGCAAGACTTACACCCACCTTTCCCAGTCCGACATTGCTCTTCAGATCGAGCGACTTGTCCACGCCATCGAAGATTCCGATTCACCGGCATTCCGCATCAAGCAAGTCCGCACAGGTTACGAACGCGTCCAAGAGACCAAGCTCTCTCGGTACCTCGATCACATCCAGCAGATGCTAGACCTATTCGAAGGCCGTATCGAATACAGCTACAGCGAGCACCTGCAAGCGTTTAGAACTGCATGTCAGGACATCGGGCTGGAGCGCCACCCTGATGGCCCTGCCTGTCTGAATGAAGAGGGTACGGCCTATCTGGATCATCACCACAGCATGAACGTCTTGGTCGCCCGGATCCGTCAGTTGACTCATGAGCGCTGGTATCTCCGCAGGAAACATGACCTCTGCCACCAGGCCAAGGAGCAGGAGATCCAAGTCTGTGTCTACGCCGATGCCTTATGTGAGCTCTACTCACGCATCACCATCATCAGGATCGACTTCCACTACCGTTCTGAGGCGCAGGCCAGGCTACGCGTCGAGCACGTGTTCGAAGACTTGGATGAGCTGATTGCCAAGCACAAGCGCAATGCGATTTTTGACCACCTCATCGGCCACATTTATTCGGTGGAGCAGGGCGACAGGAATGATGGTGGGGGCTACCACATCCACGCTGGCTACTTCTTCAATGGCAACAAGGTGCAGGGCGATGTCTACAAGGCCATCCAGCTCGGTGAGCTATGGGAAGACATCACGCATGGCCAGGGCTACGTGCACAGCTGTAACTACGACAAGGAGAAATACGGTGACGAGTGTGGTATCGGCCGCATCCTGAGGAGTGATCGAGCAATTCGGCGCCATGTCCACAAGGTGGTGAAGTATCTCGTCAAAGATGCTCAGCACCTGCGCTTGAGACCAGAGGGAGCTCGATGCCTGCGGACGGGTCAGGTGAAGCATTCTCGTCGGGGAGGGTGACAGGACGTGGTCTCCTGGATTCTTGCGACTAGAAGCTCAGTCCACCGAGCAGTGTAAGCAGAGAGGGCGAAACTCTAGTCGCTTCGCCCGCAAGCCGGCTTGGCAACCAGTTCATGGAGCCGCAATTTGAGCTCGATGACGCCCATGCCAACTACGCCGTCGGCCTGCAGAGCGGCATGCGCATCAGCCTTATCTGTACAGGTGGCGGCGATGTGGCAAACGCCGATGTCCAAGGATTGCGCCCCGGCCAACTGAAAGCAGATCTGGAGCTCAACAAGTAGGCTCTGGCTCGATTCGCTTCAGACGGTTAAGGTTCGTCATCTGCATTAACCGTATCCTTTTATGGCTATTAAGATTTCTCGCGATCAGAGCCCAAAAATCCAGTTTGTTAATAGCCTTTCTGCCGACTCAAAATTAATCGAACGGAATCCCCGATGAACAATTCAGACTCAGCGGCCAGTCACTTGCCCCGGGTTGGCATGCTCGCCACTGTCCGGAACCGCCGCGGTGTGATCTCCTCCGTAGAGCCCTTCAGTGACAGCAAGACCTCAGCGTTGCTGCACCTGGTTACCATCGAGTTCAGCGATGCCGATGGTGATGCAGAAGAATCGCTGCTATGGGAGCGTGAGCGCGGTCCGGTGGTATTGGAGCCAAATGCTCTGCCTAAAGTCGATCGCGAAGCCCCGATGCAGCAGGATGAGTTTCTGGCTCTGCAGCGTGCCGCTCGATGGAGCGCCCTTACTCCGTTCTTATCAGCAAGTGATCCTCATGAGCGCTCGGAGCCAGTGCCGACTGCACCGGTATATGGTGCGGTCAGCGTTGATGACTTCCAGCTCGTACCCCTGGCGCGGGCCATGCGCATGCCACGTGTGTCTCTACTGCTGGCCGATGATGTGGGTTTGGGTAAAACCGTCGAAGCCGGTCTGATTCTGGCTGAGCTGATCCGTAAGCGTCGTATCCGCCGGGTGCTGATCATTACTCCTGCGGCATTGCGTACCCAGTGGCAACAGGAGATGGAGGAGAAATTCTCCCTGGGCTTCGATATCGTCGACAAAGCCGCCACCCACAAGCTGCAGAAAGAGATGGGACTGGATGCAAACCCCTGGCGTGCACTGCCGCGCATCATCACGTCTTACCACTACTTGCGTCAGCAGGATGTGCTGGAGCAGTTCATCGCCAATTGCGATTCCATCAAGCAGCGGGGTGGTGCACAGCTGCCTTGGGATCTGTTGATTGTCGATGAAGCCCACAACTTGATGCCGTCCAACTTCGGGGAAGACAGCGATCTGGCCAAGATGCTGCGGATTCTGACGCCGTATTTTGAGCACCGCCTGTTCCTGACAGCCACACCACACAACGGCCATACCCGCTGCTTCTCTGGTCTGCTGGAACAGCTAGATCCGGTGCGCTTTACCCAAACGCCGGATTTTACGGACAAAGAGCGCAAGATGATCGGTGATGTGGTAATCCGGAGGCTGAAAAGCGAGATCAACGATCAGGATCGCCAGGCGGGCCGAGTGCCGCGTTTCGCCAAGCGCTATCTGGAGCCGTTGCCGCTGTATATGTTTAAGCCGGAGCAGGAACTGGCGGCTGCCGTTCGCAAGTTTTGCACGCAGTTGAAAGGCATTATCCGCTCCGCTCCCGAAGCACGCATGGTGCTCAATTTCGCCATTGAGATTTTGCGCAAGCGGTTGCTGTCGTGTCCGGTGGCCTTTGCCGACAGCTGGTTGCGCTTCAAGGAGGGCCTGGCTGCCAAAGAGGCTTTGCAGGCAGCTGAAGTGGCTGCCGCCCGTCGTGCCAGTGAAGAAGATATCGATGATGATCAGGAACGCGAGAGCCGCAACCGCCATGCCGCGCAGGTCGTCGGCGCCTGGATGCACCCCTACGTGGATGTACTGCAACCAGAGATTGACGCAATTGATGCCGCGCTAAAGTCTTTGGGGCTAGACAAACAACCCGTGGTTAAGGCCAAGCCGAAATCGGATGCCCGCTTTGATCGCCTGCGTGAGCTGATCGGCAAGGAGCTGCGTAACGCGGAACAGTGGAAAAATGATGAGCGACTGATCATCTTCACCGAGTACAAGACCACGCTCGACTATTTGGTCAACCGCTTGAATGACGAGTATGGCGCTGAACCCGGCAGCATCTGCATGCTCTATGGCGGCATGCATGAGGACGAGCGCGAGGCAGTAAAGCGCGCCTTCAACGATCCGGACGCGCCGGTACGTATTCTGGTTGCGACCGACGCTGCTTCTGAAGGCCTTAACCTGCAGCACACCGCCCGCTTGTTGATGCACTACGAGATTCCGTGGAACCCCTCGCGTCTGGAGCAGCGTAACGGTCGTATTGACCGTCATGGTCAATCGCGGGATGTCACCATCTTTCACTTCACCAGCGAAGATGACACTGACCTGCAGTTTGTCGCCCGCGTACTGAGCAAGGTCAACGACATCCGCGAGGATCTAGGTTCGGTGGGTGAGGTGTTTGATGCCGCTTTTCAGCGTCGCATGATGGAGATGAATGAAGACCGCGACGTGCTGGGTGACCTGGATCTGCAGATAAGCAGTCGCAGAAGTGCAACCGAAGATGCCCAGGTTCACACAGAGGAGCGCGGCGAAGACGAAAAACAACGGTTGCAACAGCTGCTGGACGATCTAGATCTTAATCCCAGTACCCTCAAAGATACGCTCGGCGTTGCGATGGGGCTGGGTGCATCGCGCGAAGTGATGGATGGTCCCGATGCCCAGGGCCGCATGCGCTTACGTACGCCGCTACCTATGCGTTGGCAGGCCGTGGTCGATGACAGCCTTCGTTTGCCCTCACGCATAGGTGTCAGCGGCGCCATGCCCTGGCTGGTGTTCGACAATCACTTCTTTATCCACAACGTCAATGGTCGCCCGGTATTCCGCCCCTCCCCGGACACCGTGCTGCTGCACCTGGGCCATCCGTTGCTGCGTCAGTCGCTCAATGCCTTTGCACGCTTGCGATTTCCGGGCGGGCAGACCGACTTTCAGCCGCCTAGCCGCTGGCTGGTAAGCCGTGGTCAGGTGCCGGCTGGCGCTGAAGCGCTGGTGCTGTTCACAGTGGAGGAAATGGCCATTAACGATCTGCGCGAAACCTTCCACCACTGGACCCGAACCCTGGCCCTGCCGGTGCAAAACAATACCCTGGGTGAACCCTTGCCTTACAGCGGGCCGCACTATGGTTTGCTTGGCCAGGAAAGTGCAACCGATGTGTCCGCCGCACGCTACCTATGGGACGAGGTGGAAGACGAGATTAAAACCTTATTGGGCAGTTACCGAGCTGAGTTGACTCAGATCCTTCGTACCCAACTCAAGAGTGCGTACGAACAGGCGAAGGATCATGAAAAGGAAGCCTTCGAGCAGCGCATTCGTGAAGTTGCTGCCCTACAGAAGGCACAGAGCATCGACAAGCTAAAACGAGAAATTGAGCAACAGCGTGTGGCCAGTATCCAGCAGCAACTATTCGATGATGCCGACGCACTGGCCGAAAAGCGTCTGCGTGATCTGGAGGACGAGCTCAAACGCCGCCAGAACCAGTTTGGTGACCTACAAGAACGTCTGACCGAAGAGAAACGTCGTATCCTCGAGCAGGTTCTGCCGCGCCGCTTTGCCCTGCGTGGCGAAGCTCAACTCTTTCCGGTAACCATTGAAATTCGTTTCCCTGAGGTGGGTGTATGAGCCTGCATGCAGAAGGATGGGCGCAGCTCAAGCACGGCGGCCTGCTGATTTCTCCGGCCAAGCTGGATGAATATTTCCCGGCAGCCGCACCCGTCATGAGAGAATTTGCGGCCGAAAAACTCCGTCGTGCGCTTACGGCGTTTGACGGTAGTAATGAAAGCCTGAGCAGCCTGCTGGATTACATCCTGCAGGATCTTTCAGGCCTGCCTGCAGATGAATGGCAAAAGGCCCAGAGCGTCGACAGTCGCTGGGCCGTACGTAGCTTTACCGGCGCCCAGATCAAGCCCCGCCGCCTGTGGCTGGGGCCAAACGGCGAAACCCTGGCCGTGTTCGTGCCTGATGATGGCGCTCGCGTCAGTTCGCGAGCCGCTTGGGGGTAGGGCGCTCACGGCAGTTGTTGAGCCGCGTGGTCGAGTGGCTGCGCCGTACCGGGCAGGCGCTGGCACTGGTGACTAATGGCCGCCAATGGCGCCTGGTGCATGCCGGTAGCGATTACGACGCCTGGTGTGAATGGGATATCGATCTCTGGTTCAACGAAGGCCAACCCTCAGCGCAGACAGTGGTCTGGCGCACACTGCTCAACCGCAACACTCTGCTGGCAGCGCAGGGCCTGAGCCTCCTGCTGCAAGCCATCAGCGCTTCACGCAAGGGCCAGGCCGAGCTCTCCAGCGTACTGGGCGAGCGCGTGCGGCAGGGAGTGGAAGAGCTGATCACCGCTTCCCATGTCGCCATCGAGCAGGCGCAACAGCAAGGGCAGGTGCACGATTACAAAGATCTGTACGTCGCCGGCTCGCGCATCATCATGCGCTGCATCATTACCTTGTTTGCCGAAGCCCGCGGCCTGGTGCCGGTCGACAACCCTATTTATCAACAGGCCTACAGCCTGGAAGGGTTGCGCCATCAAATGGACCGCCGCGCCGGTGGCCGAGGCAACGAACGCCTGAGCCAGGGCCGCAGCGCCTGGCCGCGCCTGATTGGTCTGTTTAACCTGATCCATGAAGGCTCCGCCCACGAACGCCTGACTGTGCCCCGTTATGGCGGTGCGCTGTTCGAGCCGGGAAACTCGGGCAGCGACGATGGCATTTCCCGTGCACTGGCGCTGCTGGAAAGCAGTCAGAATCTGGTCAGCGATCTGCAGGTGCACAAACTGCTGCGCCTGCTCACCCGCACCAAAATGAAGGTGCGCCAGGGGCGCGGCAGCCGCTGGGTCGATGCGCCGGTAGATTTCTCTACTCTGTCTTCGGAATACATCGGCATTCTTTACGAAGGCCTGCTCGACTTCGAACTCAAACAGGCTGCCTACAATGACCCGGTGATCTTTCTCGCCGTAGGCAACCAGCCGGCCCTGACTTTTTCGCAGTTGGAGGCTATGGACGACAAAGCCATCAAGCAGCTGTTCGAAGCCCTGAAGAAAAAAGACAAGGCCGGGGATGACAGTGGCGACGAGGGTGACGAGGGTGACGAGGACGAGGAAGAAACCGCCGACAGCGAAGAGAGCGGAGAGAGCGAAGAGAGCGAAGAGAGCGCCGACGAAGAAACCGACTCCGTCGAGGACGACAGCCAAGAAGAAATGGTCGCCAGCAACGACAGCGCAGAAGAGCTGACCTTTAGCGAAGACCATCTGGTCCGGGCCAATACCTGGCTGCAGCGTGCCGCGCAGATTGCCGGGCTGGTAAAGAAAACCCGTGGCCGCAAAGCCAATGCCGCCGGTGATGAAGAACAACAGGCACTGGAAAAGGCGGGCAAACAGCTGTGTGCTCGTATGGTCGCTCCCGGCCAGTTCTTCCTTGTGCGCTGGGGTGGTACTCGCAAGGGCGCGGGCACCTTCTATACCCGCCCACAACTGGCCGCGCCCACCGTGCGCCGCACCTTGCAACCATTGGCCTATGAGGCCGTGCGCACGGAAACTGACCCGCGCACCGGCCTGGACACCGTGGTGGAGTGGGTGCCGAAAAAGCCCGAACAGATTCTGGCGCTGAAAGTGTGCGACCCGGCCATGGGCTCCGGCTCCTTTCTGGCTGGCGCCTTGCGTTACCTGACCGAAGCCCTTACCCAGTCGCTGTTCCATCACAAACTGATTGAACGTAGCGAAGATGGCGGTGTGCCGCGCATGGCCGACGGCAAACTGGTCGAACTGCTCAGCGACGAACTGTCCAAACTCAACCCCAGAGATGACGGCTTTGAAGAAGCGCTGCGCGCCCAGCTCAAGCGGCACATTGTAGAAAACTGCCTGTACGGCGTGGATCTCGACCCACTTGCGGTGGAACTGGGTCGCATGGCGCTGTGGGTGGAAACCATGGACCGTGATCTGCCCTTTGGCTTCCTTGATCACAAGCTCAAGGTCGGCAACGCCCTGGTGGGCACCTGGTTTGACACCTACCGCGACTACCCAGCCATGGCCTGGGAGCGGGAAGGCGGCGACAAGGACTACCAAAAGAATAAGCCAGACAATCTGATCAACCATGGGTACGAAGACGCCAAGGGCAAGCGCAAGGGTGACGTCTTTACTGATGCGATAAAGGCTCGTAGCAAGGGCGTGCCCGAGCAACTTCAGGCGCTGCTCAGCGGCCAGATGACCCTGGAGGGCGGGCTGGATGCCGGCAATGTGCACGACGAGCTGCTCAAAATATTCAAGAAGCTACACCGTCTGCCGGTACACGAAAGTGAAAAACGCGCCGAGGTCTACCGCAACGAGGTGCTGAACAACCCCCTCTACCATGCCCTGAAGGCACGCATGGACCTGTGGTGCGCGCTGTGGTTCTGGCCCGGCGAGCAGATCGAGCTGGCACCGCTGCCGCGTGAGTTTGCCAACCCCAATGCACAGGCACTGGCCATTGCCGCCGAGGTGGCGCGCCGTCAACGTTTCTTCCACTGGGAGCTGGAGTTCCCGGATGTGTTCACTGCCACCCAGGACGGCTTTGATGCGTTGCTGGGTAACCCACCTTGGGAAACCATGCAGCCGAACTCCAAGGAATTCTTCTCCAACCACGATCCGCTCTACCGTGCCTACGGCAAGCAGGATGCGCTGGCCAAGCAACTGGAGTATTTCCGGGCCGGGCCGCAACTGGAGCACGACTGGATTACCTACATGGCGGGCTTCAAAGCCTTTGCCAACTGGATGAACGCGGCAGGCACGCCCTATGGTGACCGGGTCACCGAAGGCAAGGATGGCAAGAAGAAGCACGACCTGAACCTGGGCGGGCGCGGCAAGAACAGCTTTGAGTCCTCGGCGGCCGTGCATAAAAAGTGGCTGCAACAGCGCAAGAAGCACAAGGGCTTTGCAGATACCGCGCATCCTTTTATTCATCAGGGCTCAGGCAAGCCCTACCTGCAGAAGATGTTTCTCGAGCTGAGCCATGCCCTGCTACGTGGCCAGGGGCGTATGGGCATGATCGTGCCCAGCGGTATCTACACCGACAAGGGCACCACCGACTTACGCGAGCTGTTCCTCAGCCAGTGCGATTGGCAGTGGCTGTTTGGCTTCGAGAACCGTGAAGGCATTTTCGATATCCACCGCTCCTTCAAGTTCTGTCCGCTGATCGTACAGAAGGGCGGTGAAACCCAGGCCATTCGCGCCGCTTTTATGCACCGCAACGTGGATGACTGGGAGCAGGCCGAGCGGCATGTGCTGGCCTATCCGCGCGCGCGGGTGGAGGAGTTCTCGCCGTATTCCAAGGCCATTCTGGAAATCCGCAGTGAGCAGGACCTGCGTGTGCTGCAGAAGATCTACGCCAACGGCGTGCTGCTGGGAGACCAGAGCGAAAACGGATGGGGCATCAAGTACCAGCAGGGCGACTTCAATATGACGTCCAACTCCAAACTTTTCCCGCCGCGGCCCAAGTGGGAGGAAAAAGGCTATCGCCCCGACGAGTATGGCCACTGGCTGAAAGGCCCCTGGCGGGACTACAACGGGCCACAGCATATTCTGGAGCGTGAGCCGGGGCTGGTGCTGTCGCGGGATGGCCTGCAGGCGATGCATGTGGATGAGGTTGAGGATGTGGCGTTGCCGCTCTTTCAGGGAGGTATGGTCAATATTTTTGACAATAACGCCTCTGGATTCACTTCAACGGCAAGCGCCCAAGCTACATGGAAGCCGATGGAGTTCGGCTCTAAGGAAATACTCCCTCAGTTCTTAATATCGTTGCTGGATTGTCGGAAAAAGGGCGACAGATTCAAGACTGGTTTGAAGCTTGCGTTCAGAGATATCGCTAGAAACACCGATACACGCTCGGCAATTGGCTGCTTGATCGACGGGTTCCCGTGTGGCAACACTTTAGGTGTTTTTTCATCATCTCCAAAGTCGATTGCTTCGGTGGCATTTGCTTTCTCTTCCATCGCTTTTGACTGGCTAGTGAGGAAGCGGCTAGGTGGTACTCACATCAATCTTTTTGTTGCTGAGGAGTGCTCGGTATCCGAAGCTTTCCGGAGGCGACTTGAGGTTTACATCAAGCACTTCCTTCCGCTGTCATTCCCGGATGTGCGTGGAGCTGAGGTATGGATCAGTTTCGAGAAGTCGTACGATAAATCGCTTGCCTGGCGGCGTTTGTGGGCTGTAACCCCTCATGAGAGAAGTCGACTAAAGGCCATTCTTGAGGCTCTTGCGTTCCATTTATACGGTCTCGATTTGGAGGACTCCCGGCAGATATTGACGGGCTTGGATATTCCTATCGCGCGGCTTAGAAATGAGGAGTTTTGCAAAGCGTTGGACGCGCGTGGCTTCTGGCGCATTGACAAAGATAAAGACCCCGAACTGCGCCACACCGTCCTGTCGCTGGTCGCCTTCCGTGACCTACAGGAAAAAGGCTTCGATGCATTTCTCGCCCAGAACGACGGCGAAGGCTGGATGATTCCCGAACAGCTGCGCCTTGCCGACTACAGCTTGGGCCATGATGAACGTGCGCAGGAATACCAGCCGGTGGCCTCACGCCTGGGGCCACGCTTCTACGACTGGCAGTTGAATGAGGATGTGGAGCGCTCCTGGCAGGAGTGCGCCGCCCATGCCGAGTTGATCCGCCGCATTGTGCCGCTGCCGGAGTCGGAACAATCCGACCAGATCGCCGAAACGCACGCGTCCTATAAAACAGATTCACCGCAGGGAGCACTGTTCTGATGTTGAACCCCATTACCTACACCGAAGACGTGGTCAGCGACTTTCTGCGCTACCAGCTCAGTACCTATGCCTTTGCCGACGAGAATCTGTATCGACAGATGCGTGAACTGCTCAACCTCGAGCACACCCGTAATACGCCGCTGATGAAAGGGCCATTTATCTCCCTGTCGCGCACCTTTATGAAGGGTGCGAGCCTTGAGCAGTTGGTCAAGGACGACGTGTTGCACCCGCATATCCGCCAGTTGTCTCCCTATCCGGGGGCCTACCTGCACCAGGAAAAGGCTTTCCGCTCCATCAAGGCTGGCCGCACCACGCTGGTGGCCACCGGTACTGGGTCGGGTAAGACAGAATGTTTCCTGCTGCCTATCATCAGCCGTTGCCTGCAATTGCGCGACGAGGGTGCCGAAGCGGGTGTGACGGCGGTGATCGTTTACCCCATGAACGCCCTGGCTGAAGACCAGTTGCAGCGAATGCGCGAACTACTGGTCGGCACCGGCGTCACCTTCGGCATGTATGTGGGCAAAACCCCGCGTACCGAAGCCGACATCAACGGCGTGCGTCTGGCGCCCGGCAGCACGGTGGTCGATTACCGCAGCAAGTTGCAGCAGATGCAGCAACAGAAAATGGACGTGGCTCTGCACCCGACCGAGGAACGGGTGAGCCGTGAAGCCATGCGCACACCCGGGCAGCAGCCACGTATTCTGCTGACCAACGTCAAGCAGCTGGAGCTGCTGCTTACCCGGCAGCAGGACCTGGAATTGTTCGACAATGCACTGCTGGAGTTCATGGTATTCGACGAGGCGCACACCTTTACCGGCGCTGGCGGCGCCGAAACTGCCTGCCTGATTCGCCGTTTGCGTGCCTATTGCGGCAAGGACGAAAACAGCACCACCTGTGTCGCCACCTCCGCCACCATTGCTGACCCGCGCCGCGGTATTGAAGCCGGCCGCGAGTTTGCCAGTCGTTTCTTTGGCGTGGATGGCCAGAATGTCGAGCTGATCGGCGAAGCCTACGAAGAGGATATCTGGGGCGAGCCGCGCACTGTCAGCGCGCCCTTCAATGGCGATCAGGCCATGCAGCTGAAAACCGTGCTGGAAATGCTCGGCACACTGGACCGAGCCGAGGTAGAGCCCGCTGACCTGCAGGCATTCCGCATCTGGTTCCAGACCACCAGCGGTATTCGCATGGCCGGTGACAACTGGCGTGAGGCCCTGAACCAGTGGCTCAGCCATAACGAGGTGGTGTTTCAAATCGCCGATGTGCTGCGCCGTCCGCGAGCCGTGGCTACCTTGTTGGAAGAGCTGAACGACAAACTGGGACGCCCGATCACCGAAGAGGAAATCCTGATCTGGCTGGCCCTGGGGGCTGCGGCCCGTAATGGTGACCGGCCGTTGCTGCGCCCGGTGGTACACGGCTTTGTGCGCGGTGTCAGCGGCGCAGTGGTGACCTTTGAAGAAGGGCAAGGGCAGCTGGGGCGCCTGTGGCTGTCGGCTGAGGATGCACTGGCTGCGACTGAAGGGCGTGATCCTGAACTGAAAACCTTCCCACTGTCGAGCTGCACGACCTGTGGCCAGCACTACTTCGAGCATGCGCTGGAGGATTTCGATTACACCGGTGATGCGCCTGGCGGTGGCTCCGCAGAGGGCAAGAGTCGTGTATGGCGTGCCCAGGACATTCCGTTGGGGGGCGTACGTGCGGTTTCACTGGATCATCAGGTTGGCTCCGATGGTGAGGAGGAACCCTCGCGTACTGAGGTGCTCTTCGTCTGCCGTTATTGCGGCACCACGCATGACCGGCAGGCTCCTGAATGTGTTGGTTGTGGCCGCAACAAGACCCTTAAGGCATTGCACTTCGTACAGCAGAAAGAAGAACACATTGGCCGTCTGACCCGCTGTGTATCCTGCGGCGCCCATGGTCGCCGGGTGAGCGGCAGCTACCGTGAGCCGGCCCGTCCAGTACGCGCGACGGGCGTGGCGGATGTGCATGTGCTGGCCCAGAGCATGATCCACCGTGCCGAGCGCAAGCGCCTCCTGGTGTTCGCAGACAACCGCCAGGATGCCGCTTTCCAGGCGGGCTGGATGCAGGATCGCTCCCGTCGTTATCGCCTCAGGGAATTGATCTACAAAAAGCTGCGCGAAGGCGCCGTCTCGGTCGGTGATCTGGTGTTGTGGCTGGACAAGTTTCTGGATGCAGATGATGAGTTGTCGCGGGCGTTGATCCCAGAGGTTTGGCGGGTCGAACCCAAATCGGAAACCAGCCTGGCGCATGCCGAGGAGCGCAAGTGGTTTTTGCGCGCCCAGGTGCTGCGTGAGCTGACCTTGGGGGCGCGCCAAAGCACCGGTCTGGAGCCGTTGGGGCGTTTGAAGATCCAGTATCTGGGGCTGGATGAAGCACTTCCGGTTATTCAGAAGTGGGCAAGGGCATTGGGCTGCTCACCAGCTGACTTGCGCGACGGCATTGCCTCGCTGTTGGATGCCGCCCGGTCCCGGCGCATGCTGTTTGACCCTGTCACCCGCATGTTTTCCAAATTCTGGCTGGACGGTGAGAAGGAAGTACTGCGCGGTTATCTGCCGATCATGCGTGGCGTACCTGAAGGCTTGGTGTTTGTGCGCGATGGTCAGCACGACAAAGGGCGTATCAAGCAGTGGTTCAGTACTTACGACAGTTCCGCCAAACAGGCTGCTGTGAGTTGGGGAGTGGATCCCGATCACGTTCAGTCGTTTCTGGATGAAGTTTGGCGCCTCTGTACCGATGAACTGGAGTTGCTGACGCAGGTGCAGTTCAAGGGAGCCCGCGGCAAGAACTTGCCAGGCTGTCACGCCGCCACCCAGGTGCATGTAGATCACATGATGCTGGTGCCTGCGTCAGGCATGTATCGCTGCCAGACCTGCCGGCGCCTGCATGCCCGGGTCAACCCGGGTATGACCTGTATGGCCTGGCGTTGTAGTGGCAAGCTGGTATTCGAGGCCGAGAATCCAGACAACTACGACCTGCTGCTGCTGGATCAAGAGTTTTCTATGCTCCGTGCCCGCGAGCACTCAGCGCAGATTCCGGGGCCGGAGCGTGAACGCATCGAAAACGCCTTCAAGGGCGAGAGCGAGCGGATCAACACGCTAGTGTGTACGCCCACGCTTGAGATGGGCGTGAACATCGGTTCGCTGGATGCAGTTTTGATGCGCAACGTACCGCCCCTACCGGCCAATTACTGGCAGCGGGCTGGTCGTGCCGGGCGCCAGTTCCGCATGGCGCTGGATCTGACCTATGCACGCACAACCAGTCATGACCGAGCTTATTTCAATGAACCGCTGAAGATGCTCGAAGGGTTGGTGGAACCTCCCAGCTTCAACCTGCGCAACCCCGTCATGGTGGCGAAGCACGTGAATGCTACAGTACTGACCACGCTGCTGCAGATGCTGCGTAGTAACAGTCTGCCAGGACAACAGGTCACTGCGCTGCAGGAGGCCTTGTCTGCCTGCTTGCCACTTCAAATCAGACCCTATCTGTTTACCTCTGATGGCATGGTGAGGACTGAGCCTCTATCGGTTGAAGCACTGAGTCAGCAGATAGCTCAGCATAAAGCAGCACTCTTGAATGCGGTGATTAAAGCCTTCCACCAGGGATGGCCGGCTAGTGACCGCGAGGTAGTAAGCCGTGGCCAGTTAGAGGTGCTCATTGGTAGTTTTGCTGAGCAGCTCCAGGGGGTAATCAATCGTCTATTCCAGCGCCTGCAGTGGGCGTTGGGGCAGTTGGAACGGTTGCGTAAGGTGGCCGCTGGCAAGGGCACACTGGACGCCGATGAAGAGGCCTTGCGCGCCCGCTGCGAAAGGCTGGTAAAAAAACTAAAAGGCGAGGCCAAGCGCAATCGTAGCCAGGCAGAGGGTTTTGATGACACCAATACCTATGGCGTATTAGCGGCTGAAGGCTTTTTGCCGGGTTATGGATTGGATACCGGTGCGGTTACCCTGACCCATGTAGCGCCTCGTCACAGCAGTGACATTAGTGATTGGGAGTTACGCCGTAACACTGCGCTGGCTGTTCGCGAATATGTGCCTGGTAACCTGATTTACGCCAATGCTCACAAATTTGTGCCTCGTCACTTCCATCTAGTCCCGGAAGAGCCTCTGGTATTTGCTGTGGATGTGGCAAGTGAGTCAGTCCAGGAAACTGGCCCGAACACTAAGGCTGGCAGTGAAGCCAGCTCCATGTCGGTCACGCAAATTCCGGGTGTAGCGATATGCGATGTGGATGCCCCCCATCATTCCTATATTTCGGACGATGAAGACTATCGCTTTCAGATGGCGGTGGCAGTCTTTGCTCAAGACCAGGGGCGGCACTCCGGCGGTAAAGTCTATGAGTGGGGCAAAGCGCAGTTGCAACTGAAGCATGGCCTGCACATGCGTTTGGTGAATGTTGGCGCGGCTTCGCAAGTGCGATCCGGGGCGTTGCTGGGTTATCCGCTTTGTCTGGTGTGTGGTGCTAGCCGCTCGGCCATGAGCAGCCAGCAGGAGCTGGATAAGTTCAATGAGCATCATATCGAGCGCTGCGGCCGTCCCGTTCAGACCATCGCTTTCTACGCCGAGGTGGTAGCCGACGCACTAGTACTGCAGGACTGCGCCTCCCAGGAAACGGCCTACAGCGTCATGGAGTCGCTGCGTCAAGGAGCAGCCGACGTTCTGGATATGGAGATATCCGATCTCCAGGTACAGGTGATAGGCAAACCGGGGAGTGAGTCGGTAGATGCGCTGCTGTATGACCCCATGCCGGGTGGCTCGGGCCTGCTGGAACAGTTGCTGGAGCACTGGCCGGATGTGGTGAGTGCGGCAAGGCGCTTGGCCGAGGAGTGTCCGTCTGCCTGTGAGTCGTCCTGTGTGGACTGTCTCCAGCATTTCCGCAACTCTTTCTATCATGACAAACTGAATCGCCATACCGCGCTTGAAGTGTTCAACGACTGGGGGAGCACCCTGAACTTTGCCCATGAGTTGGCGCCTGTTTTGCCGGATGAAACACTGACTCAGCAACCGGGTAATCCCCCTGAGCAACAGCTAGTGGCAATGCTGAAGGCGGCAGGCATGGCTGCGTTTGAGACTGAGCGACCGATTCAGCTATCCGGTGGCATCACGACCCGTCCGGACGTGTATTTCCACGAGCCCAACGATCAGTACGAGGGCGTTTGCATCTATTTAGATGGCATGAGCGAGCACCTGCACGGCAATGCCCTAACAGCCGCCAAGGATCGTCAGATCCGTCAGGAGTTGCTGAACAAAGATTACGAGGTGATCGAAATCCAGTTCCAGGAGCTGTATGACAAGACTGTGATGCGTGAGCACATGCGCCGCATTGCGCGAGCAGTCATCGGCAAGGCGAAGGCCAAGGAGTTGGCTGCTCGTGATGACTGGTTTGATTCTGCAAGCAGCTGAATGGTTGGTGTGGCTGTATCCAGTGCCAAAGTATTGCCATTCAAGACCGTAACCTCGAATGAAGCAGGCTTTGTACCCTATCAGGGCTGCGTACCATTGGTTGGCCTGCAGGTCGCTGCTGGAGCCTGGAGTAAGGAGCAGGACGGACTACTTGAGTTGGCCGAACATGCTGAAGACTGGGTCGTGCTGGATAATGGCAAGTCGGAGCCTGGCATGTTTGTGGCCCAGGTGCTCGGTCGATCCATGGAGCCCCTGGTGCCTGATGGTAGTTACTGCCTGTTCCGACCGGTGCCGGCTGGTAGTCGGCAGGGCCGGAAGTTGCTCATCTGGCATGTAGGCGTGGCAGATACTGAGACCGGTGGGGAGTACACCTTAAAAGTCTACTCCAGCGGAAAAACTACGTCTGATAACGGCGAATGGCAGCACGAGCGGATAACGCTCAAGCCGCTAAATCCGGAGTATGAGCCCTTGGTTCTTGAGCCTGAGGAAGAGGGTATGGTTATTGCCGTTGCCGAGTTTTTAAGGGTGCTGTAAGGCAGTGTTTTGAAGAGCTGCAGAAAAAATTAACGTCTCGATAAAGCGGGACGACAAAAGAAAATACCTGACGGTCGCATGGGTAGCCTTGCTGCTACCCATGCGTTCCAAGGTTCCTATTGATGTGCTGACTTTGAATCTCTAGCCAGTCGGTTGAAAATCCAGCAGGCCAGCAGCACCACGATCAGCAGCGGTGGAAAGCGCACCATCAGAACCACCAGCAGTAATATTGCCAGGCAGCCAGCAAAAATGCCGGCAAACACGAATACTGCGGTGAGTGTGCGTAGCAGCAGCTTCATATTGTCTCCTTACAGGTAGCCTTGTTCAGCCAGCGACACACAGCCGTCACTGCCAACGATGATGTGGTCCAGCGTTCGCACCCCTATCAGATTGAGCGCCTCTCTGAGCGTGCAGGTCAGTGAACGATCCGCCTGGCTGGGCTCGGGGTCACCGGATGGATGGTTGTGAACCAAGATCACAGCTGCGGCATTGTGCTCTAGGGCGATCTTGACCACTTCCCGCGGGTACACGCTGGCACCATCCAGAGTGCCTCTAAATAGCTCCCGAAAGCTGATTACTCGGTGTCTAGTATCGAGCAACAGCAAAGCAAAGACTTCGTGCTCGTGATACTGCAGCAGTGTTTGCAGGTGGCTGAATACCTGCTTCGGATCAGTCAGCGCCCTGCCTTTAGATAGACGACTCATCGCCAGTTGCTGAGCCATCCGCAGGATGTCGGCCTCGGTGACCGGTGATTCCATGACGTAGGTGCCGGTCGTCTCACCTGCTATGAGTTTGTGATATTTCATGCGGATATTCCTGTGCGAATGCGTGAGAACTAAAGGGGAGGAGCGCGGTTATTGGGCCGAAGGTCTGCTGTGGTGGCGCACGGCTTGCGACTCCAGCTTTTGGGCGAGTGAGGGTTTGGCAGGCGCTGCCAGTTGGACTTGGGGCTCTACAGGGCTGGGCTGATCTTCAATGGCGGGGAAGAACTCCTCGACGATGGCGCCGGTGTCCTCCTCGCTGTCTTCAAAGGCCCCATTGTTAAAGCCCTGCCGGGCCGCGTGATCCAAGGCGCTCTGATCAAAGCCCGCAGCTTGCCGGTTTTCCTCCAGTTGCTTGGCTGCCAGTAAAGCGTCTTCCAGGCTCAGCCCGCTGCGCACCGTGATATCGACGTAGAAGATCGGTGTGCCGTGGCTCTGCCGAGTGGACTTACCGCGTAGACGCAGCTCCAGCGGCAGGCAGGCCAGGCGATTGCCTGAGATGGCTCGCAGGTAATGCAGACGCGCTGCCAGGGTGCGGATGCTGTTGTAGCCCGTGGTGCGAAAGACGAAGCTGCCCAGCGGATCGTCATCACCGATAGCCACGTTCAGCCGGCCGTAAGGCTTGCAGGCATTGCCTTGAGCCAGTGGGCAGCCATCCGGTGAAGGGCAGGGCATCGACTGGATGCCGTCCTTGGTCAAGCGCTTGCAGGTCTCGCCATTGCCGACGCACACCGGCCGGCCGGTGTTACGGTCGAACAGGCTGTAGTCAGCCCGAAAGTTGAGATCAGGCTCGTTGAACAGCAAACGGATCGGAATGCTGCGCAACTTGCCGTCTTGGCCATTGCGCAGCGCCTCATTGAGTGGATGCAGTAGCCAGCCGTCGCGGCTCTGGACCTGCGAAGTAATGGTGAACTGAT
>NZ_MULM01000143.1:0-56734 GCF_002029345.1 Pseudomonas sp. VI4.1 | reverse complement strand
ACGTTAACGTCCAGCATCCAGCACGGTAGTAGCGGTAAATGGGGGGAGATCCCCATGCCGCCGTTCGCGCAGTTAAGCCCGCAAGATCTGCAAACCCTGGCGACGTTCATTCTGCACCAGTAAGCCCAGACCAGGCTAACTAGCATTCATGTCGAGGCTGCTGCCAAAAGCCCCGGCAACGAATCCCAGATCAAGCTGACGCCCGCGAGCGCCATCAGTACGAAGACCAGCCAACGTACCGTGCGCGACGACAACTTCGGCGGATAACGGCGCACCAACCAACTGACCAGCACCACCAACGGCAATGCTTCGGCACTCAACCACAACGTGGACAGTTGCATCTGTCCTTGCGCTGCGACCAGGCCAAGGCGCGCCGCCGCGTTGGCGGAAAACACCGTGATCAGGGTATTGCGGATGATTTCGTAACCCAAGGGCTGGCGGTACAGGTGATAAACGATCGGCGGCCCGCCGCTGGAGAACAAGCCGTTGAGCAGTCCGCACAAGCCCCCGGCCAGCCAGAACGAAGGCTGCCGGGACAGTTGCGTTTTCGCTTTGTTTTGCACCACAAGCATGAGGCTGGCCGCGACGATCAGTATGCCGAGCAGCAGGCGAAGCCAGGTCAGCTGGCTACCACTCAACGCACCGAGCCCCCACACGCCCAGGCTGACGCCAAGCAGACTGCTGAGCAACACGGGCATCAGCACCGCGCGGTCCAGCTGCGGTTTCGGCCCGCCCAGGGTACCCATGGCATTACCCAGGGTGAGGATACTGATCACCACCGCCACCTCGGACAGCGGCACCATGTGCAGGGACGCAACCAGGCCCATCAGGATCAGGCCGAAGGCAAAGCCGGTGAGGCTTTGGGCAACGGTGGCCAGGGCCACACAACACAGGAAAATCAGATGCACTTGCAGGCTCATGGCGCCTCTTTTGCGGCAGGTTAAGCCAGCCTGCCGCCACACGGTGAGCGTGTCGGCGGCAGCCTGGTGATCGGGCGGGGTCGATGCATGTCTCAATGACGCGGGCTCATCCCAGCCACTTCACCGCCACCAAAATAATCGTCGCGAGAAATACGGTTTCACTGACGAGCAGGGTCGCCGGACGCCAGCCCACTTCCAGCAGCGCCTTCAGTGAAGTCTTCATGCCCAGGGCGGCGATAGCGGTCACCAGGCACCAGCGCGACACATCGCCGGCTAACTCCTGCACCTGCGTCGACGCGATGCCACTGCTGTTAATCGCGACAAACAGCACAAAGAAGATGATGAACAAGGGCAATGGCAGTGCCGGGCGCGGACCACCATCACCGCGCTTGCGCAGCAGCAACGACAGACTGAAGACGATCGGCACCAGCATGGCCACGCGCAACAGCTTGACCACGGTCGCGGTGTCGCCGGTTTCCTCCGACATGCTGTAGCCGGCACCGACCACCTGGGCCACATCGTGAATGGTTGCGCCGAGGAATATCCCGGCCTGATGGGCGTCCAGGCCGAGCCATTGGGCGATCGGCGGATAGGCAATCATCGCGATGGTGCTCAGCGCAGTCACGCTGATCACCGTGAAGATGATGTTGCGCTCGCTGTCCTTGTCCTGCGGCAGTACTGCGCAAATGGCCAGCGCCGCCGACGCGCCGCAGATGCCCACGCTGCCGCCGCTGAGAATGCCGAAATCCCGTGACTGGCCGAGTAGCCGGGAAAGGATGATGCCGAAGCTGATGGTCAGGAACACTGCACCGATCACCACCGCCATCAGCGTCCCCCCCAGCGAGAGAATCTGCTCGACGGTGATGCGCATGCCCAGCAACGCCACGCCGCCGCGCAGGATGGTGCTGGAGGTGAAACGGATACCTGCGACCGCCCGCCCCTCCTCGGAAAGAAAGCCCAGCGCCATGCCCAGCAACAGGGCCATTAACATCACCGGCGCACCGTAGTGCTCGGACAGGAACGAGGCACTGGCGGCGACTACCATCGCGGCGATGATGCCCGGCAGCAGCAGGTTGAGTTTCTGCTGACGGCGTATCAACCAGGACGATGATG
Organism: Pseudomonas sp. VI4.1; assembly: GCF_002029345.1. Taxonomy (NCBI): domain Bacteria; kingdom Pseudomonadati; phylum Pseudomonadota; class Gammaproteobacteria; order Pseudomonadales; family Pseudomonadaceae; genus Pseudomonas; species Pseudomonas sp. VI4.1. The sequence goes on along the minus strand of NZ_MULM01000143.1, from coordinate 54,701 downwards.
GCTGAGCCGTGTCCGGCAACTGGCTGTGGACGGGGGGGATTGTGTGGTGCTGTTTTATTGTCATGTGGTCACCTACACCCTTTGGTTATGAATCACTGGGTTTCGATGCTAGAGAAAACTCCGCCCCCTCATTAGGACCACCTCAAGGCGGTCTTAGGGGCCAGCCGACACCTGCGTGTTTGGCCTGTAGGAGCCGGCTTGCTGGCGATGGCGGAGTGTCAGGTGAAAGTGATGGTGGATGTGCGGGCCTTTTCGCCAGCAAGCCGGCTCCTACAGTGGCCAGGCGCTGGCCTGGCTCAGTCGGACAACTGCTGCAGGCGCTGCCGGGTTTCAGGACTGTAGTGCACGGCGGCCACTGGAATCCGATCGTCGATGGCGTTGCGGATCTGCTCGGCGTCGGCCTCGGTGAAGGCGCCGCACAGTTCGATCAATTGCACATGCCGGGTCAACAACTCCTGCGCCACCAGCACCGCTTCCTCGACGCTCGCAACGCCGCACAGGGTCGCGGCGAAGGTGTCGGACTCGAGGCGTCCGTTGTGGGTGAGGAATTGCATGCCTGGCGCCTTGAAGATAAAGCCATAACGTTGCACCGCCATCGTGGTTCTCCTTGGGTCTTGGGTTGCTTAGCCGGTCGCCAGCAAGCGGCTGCGCGACTGCCGACGGTAATCGATAAAAATCGAAGCCAGCGCGCAGGACGCCAGGCGCGCCTCCAACGGGTCGCACGCGAGGTGAGAATGATCGGCACCCGCGCGCCCAGCACCAGGCCGGCGGCCGTGGCGCTCATGAAATACACCATCTGTTTGAACAGAAAATTACCGGCTTCCAGGTTCGGCACCAGCAGGATATCGGCATGGCCCGCGACCTCGCCGCGAATGCCTTTGATCCGCGCCGCTTCCAGCGACACCGCGTTGTCGAAGGCCAATGGACCCTCGACGCAGGCATCGCCCAAGGCACCGATCGCCGCCAGTTTGGCCAGCTCGGCGGCATCCTGGCTGGACGGCATGCTGCGCGTCACTTCCTCGGTACCGGACAGCACCGCCATGCGCGGCTTTTCATAGCCCAAGGCGTGCATCAGCTCGATGGCGTTGCGGGCGATATGGATCTTGTCGATGATCGTAGGCTGCACGTTGATCACCGCGTCGGTGATCGACAAGGCTTTGTCGCTGCCCGGCAGTGTCATATGAAACACGTGACTGAGACGGCTGGCGCCACGCAGTCCGACTTCACGCTTGAGTACCGCACGCAGCAGGGTATCCGTGTGCAGATGCCCCTTCATGAGCGCCTGCGCGTTACCGGCACCCGCCAGGATGCAGGCGACTTCGGCGCACTGTGCATCGTCACTGACGTGCATCAGGCGCAGGTCGTGCAGGTCCCAGTCGAGTTCTTCGGCCAGGGCACGGATCTGCGCCTGATCCCCGACCAGCACCGGCTCGATAAGCCCTTCATCGCAAGCCCGCCTGGCACTGCTCAGGCTCAGTAGATTGACCGGATTGACCACCGCCGTGACCACGCGCGGCAAGGCCTTGGCCCGATCAAGCAGGAACGCCGGGCATTCCCGTGGAATAGTGCTCAACATGCTTGGATTCCTGTTTGTTCACGGTAGAAACCGCGATCCCCTGTGGCGAGGGAGTTCATCTAATGCAGGTGACCGGCGCCAACCGGTCACCTCGGCGACTCAGATGTAGTCTTTGTACTTCTCGAGGAAGCGCACCGGCTTGGACAGCGCATCGCGGCGGAACGGATCGCCCAGTTCGCGGGTACACATGATCTCGATCACCGTGGTCTTGCCGGCCTTTTGTGCCTCGCAAGCCGCTTTGAGCGCCGGGCCGACGTCTTCCAGACGGTCAACGGTGACGCCTTCGGCACCCATCGAGCGGGCAATGCCGGCGAAGCTCTGGTTTTCCAGTTCGCCTGCGACAAAGCGACGGTTGTAGAAGTCCACCTGGTTCTTCTTCTCCGCGCCCCACTGACGGTTGTGGAACACGATCGAGGTGACCGGGATGTTCTCGCGCACACAGGTCATGATTTCCATCATCGACATGCCCCAGGCGCCGTCACCGGCATAGGAGATGGCGGTGCGGTGCGGTGCGGCGACCTTGGCGCCGATGATGGTCGGCAGCGCGTAGCCGCAGTTGCCAAAGCTCATGGCGGCGAAGAACGAGCGCGGCTTCTCGAAGCGCAGGTAGCTGTTGGAGACCGAGTTGATATTGCCAATGTCCGTGGAGACCATGGCATCGGCCGGCATGGCTTTTTCCAGTTCACGCAGGACCTGGCGCGGGTGCAGGTAGTTGCCGTCCTCACCGCTCTGCTCCTTGATCATGTCCAGCGAGAATTCGTCCTTCTCGTGGATCCAGGCGCTCAACTCGGTTTCCCAATCGAATTTTTCCTTGGCGATTTCCTCGGCACGTGCGCCCTTGTTTTCCAGGCACTGCACGTCGAGGTTCTCCAGACGACCAAGCAGGTTGACCGCCGCGGCCTTGGCGTCGCCGCAGATACCGACGGTGATTTTTTTCACCAGGCCGAGCATTTTCGAGTCGCAGTCGATCTGGATCACCTTCGCCTGCTTCGGCCAGTAATCGAGGCCGTGCTGCGGCAGGGTGCCGAATGGGCCCAGGCGAGTCCCCAGGGCCAGGACCACGTCGGCGCGCGACAGCAGTTTCATGGCGGCCTTGGAGCCTTGGTAGCCAAGCGGGCCGCACCACAGCTGGTGACTGGCCGGGAAGGAGTCGTTGTGCAGGTAGCTGTTGACCACCGGCGCGCCGAGGTATTCGGCCAGCGCCTGACAGGCTTCGACGGCGTCGCCCATGACCACACCGCCACCGGAGATGATCACCGGGTTCTTCGCCGCCGCCAGTATCTTTGCAGCTTCGGCCAGGCTCTGCTCGCCACCGGCGCTGCGCTCGATACGGATCGGCGTGGGGATCTCGACGTTGATATCGCCGTAGAAGAAGTCACGCGGAATGTTCAGCTGGGTCGGACCGTTTTCTTGCATCGCCCGATCGAAGCAACGGCCGGTCAGTTCCGCCATTCGCGCAGGGTTAGGCACATGGGCCTGGTACTTGGTGATGGTTTCGAAGAACGGCAGTTGCTGGGCTTCCTGGAAGCCACCGAGGCCCTGGCTCAACGAGCCCGTTTCGGGCGTGATCACCACCACCGGGCTGTGCGCCCAATAAGCGGCGGCGATAGCAGTGACGAAGTTGGTGATGCCGGGGCCGTTCTGCGCGATGCACACGCCGTGTCGACCACTGACCCGCGAGAAGCCGTCGGCCATGTGACCGGCGCCCTGCTCGTGGACCACAGGGATAAAACGGATGCCGGCCGGAGCGAAGATATCCATCGCATCCATAAAGGCCGAACCCATGATGCCAAAGATGTCGGTGACGCCGTTGGCAACCAGTGTTTCAACCATTGCTTCGCTGGGGGTCATGCGTGGCATATCGATAATCCTCTCGTTGCTTAAGGTAAGGCGGCTGTGGCGCCAATGACTTGGGGCTAGAGTAGGAGTCGGCGGAAATGGCAGATAGGACCAGTTGAAGACCAACTGTTAAGCCAGCTGGGTCCAGATTCGCCAGCAGGCACAGACGACCCGGGCAGGTGCACGACAGGCGTCGCACACGCCAAAAACCCGCGCCATTACTGGCGCGGGGCAGCGTCTGGAAAAGGGTCGGTCAGCTTATTTGCTGGATGAGCTCGGCAAGCAGTTTGATCCCCGGGCGGATGCGCTCGGCGGGAATCGAGGAGTATCCGAGACGGAAGTAGTTGAGTGGCGGTTGCTCACCGAAGAAATGAATATCGCCGGGCTCGATCAGGATGCCGTGCTCGGCGGCTTCCTTCTGCAGGCGTCGCGCATCCAGGCTGTCGGGCCCCTTGACCCAGTAGCAGGAGCCGCCGAAGCTCGGCTCCTTGGAGGATTCCGGCAGGTACTCACGCAGGGCCGCGCCCATTTGCTGATGACGCTCCTCGTACGCCCGCATCAGGCTCATGATCAACGCGTCGTGGTACCCGCGCTCGAGGAACAGCGCCACCGAGCGCTGATTGTTCGCCGCCGGATGACGCACCATCAATCGACGCAACGCCCGCGCCTCGCGGATCAGGGCTTCGGGCCCCACCAGATAACCAACCCGCAGGCCGGGCGCCAGGGTCTTTGACAGGCTGCCGACGTAAAGCACCCGGTCATGCTTGTCCAGACTCTTGAGCGCCGGGATCGGGCTGCCCTTGAAGTTGGTCTCGCTTTCGTAGTCGTCCTCGATGATCAGAAAATCGTGCTCGTTGGCCCGCTGCAACAGTTCGTATCGGCGCTCCAGGGGCATGGTCACGGTGCTCGGGCACTGATGGCTGGGCGTGGTGTAGATAAGATCGCAGCCATTGAGCTCATCGGTCAGCATCAGGCCCTGGTTGTCCACCGCCAGCGGCTGGATTCTCGAGGGGTTGAGCGTGGCGATATTGCGGATGTCCATGTAGCCCGGCTCTTCAATGCCCATCAGGCTGTCGGGGCGCAACAACAGACGCGCCAGCATATACAGCGCGTGCTGCGCGCCCACCGTGACCAGGATCTGCTCAGGCGACGCCCAGACGCCACGACGCGGCAACAGGCGGGTCCTGATCTGCTCCATCAGCAGGGGATCGTCGTTATCGAAGCGGTCCGAGGCCCAGTCACGGATCGCCGGGATGCTGACCGCGTCGCGGCAGCATTCACGCCAGTTGGCGGTCGGAAACAAGGCCGGGTCAAACTGCCCGTAGATAAACGGGTATTTGTAATTCTGCCAATCCCGTGGCTTGCACATGTTGCGTTGCTGCGAGGGTTGCATGACGAGCCGTTGCGACCAGTCCAGCTGGGTGGTGGCGGCCTCGCCCTGGTCCGCACGCGGCGACTCGACCTTGTGACCCAAGATAGCCGGATTGACGTAGTAGCCGCTGCGCTCACGGGCTATCAAGTAGCCATCGTCGAGCAGGTGTTCGTAGGCCAGCACCACCGTGTTGCGCGCAATGTTCAGCTGTTTGGCCAGCTTGCGACTGGAGGGTAACGGGCTATCGAGCGGAATATTGCCGTTGAGAATCACTTGGGCGATCTGCTCGCGCAGTTGCTGTTGCAGGTGGGTGGATTTTTCGGCGGACAAATGGAACAACTGGAACATAGCGGCCTCGACTAAACGAACGACAAGCGCTGGCACCGCACACCACTCGGCCAGTCACTTCAAAATGCGCTTGCCGGCACAGCGCTAACGCGGCGATTGCCAGGCAGACTAGCAACAACGCCTCGGCAAGACTATCCAGCGCTCGACTTATAACGCTGCAGACACAGCAAGACCGGCCCCTCGACAAAACCAAGGGGCGGTCCGCTCAGGGCGCAAGCGTTATGGCTGAGTGGCAAGGCGGCCAAAGGCGTTGTCCAGGGCGGTGATGATCACATCCAGCTCCTTTTGTGTGGCGATCAACGCCGGGGCGAAGCACAGCGTATTGTTGAGCTGCTCGAAGCTGCGGTTGGTACGCCCGATCATCACCCCCTGGCGCATGCAGTCGGCGGCGATGGCAATCGGCACGCTCTCCGGCACCGGCTCCTTCGTCTTGCGGTCCTTGACCAGTTCCAGGCCACAGAACAGGCCCTTGCCGCGCACATCACCAATGATCGGGTACTTGTCCTGCAGCTCACGCAGGCGACCCATGAAGTACTCGCCCATATGGGTGACGTTCGCCAACAAGCCCTCGTCCTCGATAATTCGCATATTCTCCAGCGCCGCCGCCGGGCCTGCGGTGCAGCCGCCGAAGGTGCTGATGTCACGGAAGTAGCCCATCCGGTCATCGGCCTCGCCCTTGAACGCTTCGAACACTTCCTCGGTGGTCACTGTGCAGGAGATCGCCGCGTAACCGCTGGCCACACCCTTGGCCATGGTGACGATGTCCGGCTTGATGCCGTAGTGCTGATAGCCAAACCACTTGCCGGTACGGCCCAGACCGCAGACCACTTCGTCAATGTGCAGGAGGATGTCGTACTTCTTGCAGATCGCCTGAATGGTCTCCCAGTAACCTTCCGGCGGCGTGATGACGCCCCCGCCGGCGGTGATCGGCTCGAGCACCACGGCCCCCACGGTATCCGGCCCTTCGGCAAGGATGACGCGCTCCATCAGCATGGCGGCGCGCACGCCATAGTCGGCGATTTCACCGAACTGCGAGCGGTATTCGCAGCAGTGTGGAAACTCAACGAAACCCGGGGTGAAGGGACCGTACTGGTTCTTGCGCTCGAACTGGCCGGTTGAACTCAGCGCCGTAATGGTCGTGCCGTGGTAGTCCCGCTCGCGGAACAGAATCTTGTGCTTTTTCCCACCGTACTTCTTGTGCGCGATCTGCCGCACGATCTTGTAGGCCTTCTCGTTGGCCTCGGAACCGGAGTTGGAGTAGTACACCCGGCTCAGGCCAGGCATCTTCTCGATCAGTTTCTTGGCGAACCGGGCGCCAGGAATGTTGCCCGCGGAGCCGGCGAAAAAATTCATCTGCACCAACTGATCGCGCACGGCGTCGGCAATACTCTCGCGGCCATAACCGACGTTGACGGTCCAGACACCGCCAGACACCGCATCCAGGAACTCGTTGCCCTTGATGTCCCAGACCTGCATGCCCTTGCCCTTGACGATCATCAGCGGGTCGTTCTGCTCCAGCGGTTTGTGCTGGGACAGGTGATGCCAGACGTGAGCGCGGTCACTGGCCAATGCCTCGACTGCGTCGTACTCGTGAGCTGTTGTTTTCATGCTGACCTCTCGACTGGTGCATTTTTATTGTGGGTCACCGGGCAGCAGACAAGCGCCAGGCACCGACATACGAAGGAGCAGTACTCGGCATCGCAACGCAGCACTGCCCGATCCACCCCTGGGGACGAAATTAAGAACAAGCAGCGCGCGCAGTTAGAACCAGTTATTGCCCACGCGTGATGCCAGCCATCAATCACCGCACTGGACCAGCGCCGCAGCCGCGACTGGCTCTTTCAAGCGCTGCGCCAGTCCCCTCACCCTGCGAGCACGACAGCCGTCACCTGCAGGAGAACCTGAATGATTGAAGTGGAGATCAACGGGGTGCTGATGAACACCGCGATTGCCGCGCGCTCTCCCCCCCATGGACGCCAGGCAGACCGGGCCCTTCGAACGGATATATCCATTTGATCCCGGACCACCTTGTCATTTGCCAAGGCTTGAGGCAGGGTCGATAACATTGACACTTCTGCCACAGGAGTCACCTATGTCAAAGCTATATCCCAGTATCGATCCCGACGGACTGATCGAGTACTCGGTGGTCTACACCGACCGCTCGCTCAACCACATGTCGCAGGCGTTCCAGGGGGTGATGAAGAACATTTCCAGCACCCTGAAACAGGTCTACAACGCCCAGGCTGTTGCGGTGGTCCCCGGCAGCGGCACCTTCGGCATGGAAGCGGTGGCGCGGCAGTTTGCCGGCGGCCAGCAATGCCTGGTGATCCGCAATGGCTGGTTCAGTTATCGCTGGAGCCAGATCCTCGAGATGGGCAACATCCCGGCGGCGACCACGGTACTCAAAGCCCGACCGGTCGAGCCCGGCCGCCAGGCGGCCTTCGCACCTCCCCCTCTGGACGAAGTGCTGGCAACCATTCAGGCGCAGAAGCCGCAGATCGTGTTCGCCCCCCACGTTGAAACCTCATCGGGGATCATCCTTCCCGATGATTACCTGCGCGCCGTCGGCGACGCCGTGCATGCCGTGGGTGGCCTGTTCGTGCTGGACTGCATCGCCTCGGGCGCGCTGTGGGTCGACATGCAAAAGTGCGCGATCGACCTGCTGATCAGTGCGCCGCAGAAGGGCTGGAGCGCGTCCCCTTGCTGCGCCCTGGTGATGTTCAGTCCGTTGGCCCTGGAGCGCATCGAGCAGACCCAGAGCAGCAGCTTCGCCTGCGACCTGAAAAAATGGCTGCAGATCATGCAGGCCTACGAACAGGGCGGGCATGCCTACCACGCGACCATGCCCAGCGACGCGCTGGCGCGTTTCAGCGAAATAATGAAAGAGACCCAAGCCTATGGCTTCGACAAGGTTCGCGACGAACAGCAGGCGCTGGGCGACCGGGTGCGCGCCCTGTTGACCGGCAAAGGCATCAAAAGCGTGGCCGCAGCCGGCTTTGAGGCCCCTGGCGTCGTAGTCAGCTATACCGACGATGCCGAGATCAAGAGCGGCAAGAAATTTGCCGCGCACGGCCTGCAGATCGCCGCCGGCGTGCCGTTGCAATGCGACGAGCCGGCCGACTTCCAGACCTTTCGCATCGGTCTGTTCGGACTCGAAAAGCTGCACAATATCGAACGCACGGTCAGCACACTCGAACAGGCGCTGGACGAGGTATTGGGTAACTGAGCCATCCACAACCTGTGGCCAGCCCACGAATCGCTATCCCTTTAAACAGGTCGCCAGCCGCCACGACTGGCCGTATCGGGTGCCGGTAACTGGCCCCTCCCCAACACGGGCCACCTCCCTAGAATCAAGACTTCCTTTCCGGCCCCAAAGGCGATATTCATGACCGACCTGAACTTCGAACCTGCCAGCCGCCTCGTCCCTGTCCGGGAGTTGTTCGGTATCGACTCCAGCATGCGCGTCCCGGTATTCCTCACCCCGGACGAACATGTGCCGGAAGTCGACGCGGCTTATCGCTTCAACCCGGAAGTCACCCTGGCGATTCTCGCGGGCTTCACCCGCAATCGCCGGGTGATGCTGCAAGGCCTGCACGGCAGCGGCAAGTCGACCCATATCGAACAGGTCGCGGCGCGGCTCAACTGGCCTTGCACGCGCGTCAACCTGGACGGTCATATCAGCCGCCTGGACCTGATCGGCAAGGACGGCATCGTCTTGCGTGAGGGTAAGCAGGTCACCGAATTCCAGGAAGGCGTCTTGCCCTGGGCACTGCGCCGGCCCATGGCGCTGATCTTCGACGAATACGACGCTGGCCGCCCGGACGTCATGTTCGTGATTCAGCGCATCCTCGAACGCGACGGCAAGCTCAACTTGCTCGACCAGAATCTGGTGATCCATCCGCACCCCGCGTTCCGCCTGTTCGCCACCGCCAACACCGTGGGCCTGGGCAACCTGAACGGGCTGTACAACGGCACCCAGGTGCTCAATCAGGCGCAGCTGGATCGCTGGAACATCGTCGCCACCCTGAACTACCTGCCCCAGGCCGAAGAAGTCGCGATAGTTGCCGCGCGGGTGCCGCACCTGCTCGCCCGCCACGGCGAACGGTTGCCGACACAGATGGTGGCGGTGGCCGACCTGACTCGCCAGGGCTTCGCCAGCGGAGACCTGTCGACCCTGATGTCGCCGCGCTGCGTGATCTCCTGGGCGGAAAACATGGAGATTTTCAGCGACCCGGCGCTGGCCTTCCGCCTGTCGTTCCTCAACAAATGCGACGAAGCCGAACGGCCAATCGTCGCCGAATACTACCAACGCTGTTTCGACGACGAGCTGGCCGAATCGGCGTTCCCCCTGCTGGCACTTGCTTGAACCCGTAAAGGAAGACCCCCATGACCCCACCGCCTCGCCGCGAGAAACGCCAGCAACAACTCGAGGAACTCTGCGCAGCGACACTGCGGGCACTGTCCGGTGAGCCACGCGTACGCTACCGCGGCGGCCGCCTGGAAGTGCAGGAACGGCACTTCCCGGTGCGCGCCCCGCACCTGCACCCAGACCCCGAGCACGATGAGCGTCAGGCCTGGCGCGGGGTGGCGGATAGCCTGGCGCTGCGCTTGAAGCACAGCGATCAGGCACTGGTCCGCCAGGTGCTCCCGGCGCAGCCCATCGCGCGCCTGGTGTTCGAACTGCTCGAGCAACTGCGGGTCGAGTCGTTGGTGGCCGACTGTCATCCCGGCGTGCGGCGCAATCTGTTGCAGCGCTTCGAGCAGTGGAGCCAGCAGTTTCTCGACGCCGGACAAGCCGAGGGACACGTCGGCCTGCTGCTCTTCACCCTGGCGCAGATGAGCTGGATGCTGCTGTGTGGCGGCCGCGCCGGGGAACAGACGGAAATGCTCATCGAAGCGCCACGCCTGAGCCTGCTCGGTCATTTCGGCGCGGCCTTCGGGCTGATGCGCCGCTGTCGCCATGACCAGCTGGCGTTTACCGGGCATGCCCTGCTGATTGCCGCCAAGGCACAGGAATTGATCGAGCACCTGGATGCCGAACTGCTTGGAAACGACGAGCGCAAGGTTTCGGACATCGCCGAGAAGACTCACCTGGCCTTCGCCCTGTTACTGGACGTGGATCAGGATGGCGAGGGTGAGGTCAACAGCAGCGGTACTGCCCAAGGCAATCCAAGGGGCAGCAGCAACGCCTTTACGTATCAAGTATTCAGCCGCGACTACGACTGCGAGCGTAACGCCACCCGCCTGGTACGGCCCGAGTTGTTGCGCGAACTGCGTCAGCGCCTGGACCGTCGCTGCCGGCCAGGGCCTTAATCTGCCGCGCCTGGCCAAGCGCCTGGGTGCCCTGTTGGCAGCGCCTCGTCGAGATGGCTGGGCCTTCGCCCAGACCGACGGACAGATCGATGCCGGCCGCCTCAGTCGCCTGATCATCAGCCCCGAGCAACGCGAGATTTTTCGCCACGAGCTCGAGCGTCCGCACAGTGATTGCCTGGTCAGTCTGCTGATCGACAACTCCGGCTCCATGCGCAACCACATCGAGAGTGTCGCCTTGCTGGCTGACGCCTTCAGTCGTGCCCTGGAACTGGCCGGCGCGCGCAGTGAAATCCTCGGGTTCACCACCGGCCAATGGAATGGCGGGCGCCCGTTGAAGCGCTGGCGCGCCCTGGGCCAGCCAGCCGATCCGGGACGACTCAACGAGCTTAGCCATCTGGTCTACAAGGATGCCGAAACGTCCTGGCGCCGCGCCCGGCCGACCATTGCCGCGTTGCTCAAGTCCGATCTGTTTCGCGAGGGCATCGACGGCGAGGCGCTGCTCTGGGCGCGTCAGCGGCTGCTGCAGCGCGACGCACGACGGCGCATCCTGATCATCATCTCCGACGGCTGCCCGATGGACAGCGCCACCCACCAGACCAACCGGCAGGACATCCTCGACCTGCACCTCAAGCAAGTGACACGACAGATCGAGCAGGAGGGCAGCATCGAGTTGTACGCCCTCGGCGTCGGTCTGGACCTGAGCCCCTACTATCGCCGGAGCCTGGAGCTCGATTTGTCGCGCAGCCTGGACAATGCGGTATTCGACGAAATCCTGCGCCTGCTCAACGGCCGCCACTGACCCCCGATGATGCCTCCCCAGCAGGGAGGCTCGGTGCGGTCCTGCTAATCCTCAACATTGGTGTACTGCATTGCTCGCGGTTGGCGGGTGCCCGGCGACAATAAAAAAGTCGCCAATCGGCGACTTTTCTTGAAACCCTGACGAGTCAAAACGGCTAGCTGTTCGCCGGTACAACTTCCGGCAGGCCCTTGATCCGCCGCCAGATGCTGCGACTGATGAACGCCAACAGCAGAATCGCCAGGCTGGCGACGCCCAACGCCAGCGGCATGCGTTGCTCGGGGATGAAGGCCATGCCGGTCACGATGCCGAGCATGCCAAAGATGGCGACGTAGGTCAGGTAGGGATAACACCACATCCGGACCTTGAGTTTCTCCGGCGCCTCGCGTTCCAGCTTCGCCCGCAAGCGCAGCTGAGACAGGGCGATCAGCACATAGACGAAGATCGCCACGGTGCCATAAGAGTTGACCAGGAAGGCGAAGATGGTCTCCGGCGATATGTACGACATGATCACCGACAGATAGCCGAACAGCGTGCCGAAAAAGATCGCCCGGCGCGGTACGCCGCTCGGGGACAGCTTGGCCAGGCTGCGCGGTGCGTCACCGCGTTTGGTCAGTGCGAACAGCATGCGCGAGGACGCGTAGATGCCCGAATTGAGACAGGACAGCACGGCCGTCAGCACGATGGCGTTCATCACGTGCGCAGCCCAGTCAAAGCCCATGGCTGCCAGAGCGCTGGAATAAGGCGTGAGCATGGCGGGCGAGTCCCAGGGGACCAGGGTGACCACCAGCAGGATCGAGCCGACATAGAAGAACAGCACGCGGGTGATCACCGAGTTGGTGGCCCGCGCGACCGAGCGTACCGGATCGGCAGATTCGGCGGCGGCCACGGTGACGATCTCCGCGCCGAAATAGAATCCGGTCGCCGCCACCGCGCCCGTCAGCACCGGGCCGATGCCGTTGGGCATGAAGCCGCCGTGACTGAGCATCGAACTCAGCCCGTGGTGGGTTTCGGTCGGCCACATGCCTAGCAGATACAGCCCGCCCAGCAGCAGGAAAACCAGGATCGCCGCGACCTTGATCGAGGAGAACCAGAACTCGAACTCGCCGAAGGAGGCGACCGAGCACAAGTTAGTGAGGGTCAGAATGATCATCAGCGTCAGGCTGATGCCCCAGGCCGGTACGTCCGGCAACCAGAACTGAATGAGCGAAGCGCCGGCCACGGCCTCAACCGCGACGACGATCACCCAGAAATACCAGTACATCCAGCCCGTGAGGAAGCCGGCCAGTTGGCTCGACTGTGGATGATCGGCCCAGGCCATGCGTGCATATTCATAGAAGGAGCCGACGGTCGGTATGGCGCAGGCCATTTCGCCGAGCATGCGCATGATCAGAATGACCAGTACGCCGGTGACCAGAAAGGAAATCAGGGCCGCGGGCCCCGCAGACTGGATGACCACACCGCTGCCGACGAACAGGCCGGCGCCGATGACACCACCGAGGGCGATCATGGCCATGTGGCGTTGCTTGAGTCCCGATTGCAGGCCTCCGTTGGAGCTTTCCGATCGGGTTTGTTGAGGTACGGACATGCTGCTCACCCCATTCGTTATTGTTTTAGGTTGAAAGGCAGTTCAGAAGCAGTCGGTCATCGATCCTTCATGGGGAGCGAATCTGGCTGCCTTCGCAGTGTCTTCTGGGCGTGCAGAACTTTTTAGGACCAATTGCGGCGCGCTGCTGGAGCCACGTCGGGAGGTTTGGCATTGAACCTTCATTGCAAACCGTGATCGCACAATGACTACGATCTGTCTCTGCGGTTCAAGGAAGAACAGGTCCATGAAGTCAAGCCAGGGAAAAGGAACGCATAGATGATTGTCGGAATCGACCTGGGTACCACCAACAGCCTGGTGGCTGTCTGGCATAACGACGCCAGTGTGCTGGTGCCTAACGCCCTGGGTCAGGTGCTGACCCCTTCAGTGGTGGGGCTGGACGACGAAGGCCGGATTCTGGTCGGCCAGGCTGCCCGCGAGCGCTTGCACACCCATTCCACCCTGACCGCCGCATTGTTCAAGCGTCATATGGGCAGTGCGCACACCGTGCAACTGGGTACCCAGTCGCTGCGCCCGGAAGAACTGTCGGCGCTGGTGCTCAGGAGCCTGAAGGAAGACGTCGAGCGTGCCTACGGCGAACCGGTGACCGAGGCAGTGATCAGCGTGCCCGCGTATTTCAGTGATGCGCAGCGCAAGGCCACCCGTATCGCTGGCGAACTGGCCGGGCTGAAAGTCGACAAACTCATCAACGAACCGACCGCTGCCGCGCTGGCCTACGGCTTGCCTCAGCACGGCAAGGAAACCTCGTTCCTGGTCTTCGACCTGGGCGGCGGCACCTTCGACGTGTCAGTCCTGGAACTGTTCGACGGCGTCATGGAGGTACGGGCCAGCGCCGGCGACAACTATCTGGGCGGCGAGGATTTCGACCAGGTGCTGGCCGAACGCTTTATCCAGACCCAGCGCGACCAGCCAGGATTTCCGCCGACACCCTCCATTGCCCACGCGCTGCGCCGCGAAGCCGAGCGAGTCCGCCAGGCGCTGGGGCAGGAAACGACGAGCGAGTTTGTATTGCGGGTGGACGGGCAGCAATGGAAGCATGTCTTTTCCCAGGACGAGATGGCGACCTTGTTCGCGCCTTTGCTCGAACGCCTGCGCAATCCGATTGAACGGGCCCTGCGCGATGCCAGAATCCGCATCAACGAGCTCGACGAAGTGCTGCTGGTGGGCGGCACCACCCGCATGCCGCTGGTGCGCAAACTGGCCGCGGGGCTGTTTGGCCGCTTCCCCTCCTTCCACATCAACCCTGACGAAGCCGTGGCTCACGGCGCAGCGATACAAGCCGCGCTGAAGTCCCGCAGTGCCGCGCTGGAAGAGGTGGTATTGACCGACGTCTGCTCCTACACCCTGGGTATTTCAACCTCGGTCCGGGTGGGCCAACACTATGAGGACGGGCACTACCTGCCGATCATCGAGCGCAACAGTACGGTCCCCGTCAGCCGGGTAAAGACCGTGTGTACCGTCCATGAACTGCAGGAAAGCGTATTGGTGAAGATCTACCAGGGTGAGAGTCGCCTGGTGCGTGACAACATCGCCTTGGGTGAACTGGAGATTCCGGTCCCGGCGAACACCGGTGGCGTCGTCGACCTGGACGTGCGCTTCACCTACGACATCAACGGCATTCTCGAGTGTCAGGTGCGCATTCCCATGACCGGTGAACAGCATGCACTGGTCATCGAGAACAACCCGGGGGTGCTCGGCAGCGAAGAAATTGCCCAGCGCCTGCTCGCGCTGGCCGAGCTCAAGGTGCACCCCCGCGAACAGCAGATCAATACGGTGCTGGTGGCCCGCCTGGAGCGTTTGTACCAGGAAAGCCTGGGCGAGCTGCGTGAGCAGATCGCCCATTGGGCCAACCTGTTTCAACAAGCACTGGCAAGCCAGGACGAGCGCCTGATCCGCCAGGCTCGCCATGATCTGAGCGGGCGCATCAGCCTGCTCGAAACCGGTGGCGGATACTGAGCATGGCGGCTGATTTCGATTGCTGGGAGGTCCTTGACCTGCCCGCCCGGTCCGACGAGCGCAGCATCAAGCGCCAATACGCCAAACTGCTCAAGGTCAGACGTCCGGACGAGGACCCCGGCGCCTTCCAGCAGCTGCGGGAAGCCTACGAGCAAGCCTTGCACAGCCTGCGCGAGGGTTGGGACGAGGTCGATCGGGATCCCGCTGACGTACCAGCTCGGCCCGCTGCAGAGAACCGGACACACCCGAGCCTGACGCCGACGCTGTCCCTGTACGAGCAGGCCGTCGGGCTCCTGGACGGATTTGAGGACCTGGCGGTTGATCGATACTGGACCGAGGCATCGGCCAGAGGCTGCGGCGCCGAGTTCGAACGGCTGCTGTTCCAACGTTGCGTGAACGATCCTGAAGCGCATTGGCACCTTCTGACATGGGGCATTGAACAGCGCCAATGGCTGACGCCCTGGCAACGGATCCCCGCCAGTGAATTTGAGCAGCACTGTCTGGCCCGCGCCCTCACGGCAGCGCTGTACCGCACGCTTGACCAGCAGTTGGCAACCGGCGAGGAACAGCACTTCTTCGACTGCCTGGAACACCACAGCCAACAAGCCTGGCTCGGTGATTTCGCTCGTCGCCAGGCGTTGCAGGTGCACGTCCTCACGCTGTTGGTGAATACCGAGGACTGGTCACCGTCCCTGTTTCAACGGGTGTGTCGATTGTTCGCCTGGGACGTTGAAGCGGCGGTGGTGCCCATTGCCCAAGAGCAGTGGCAAGCGCTGCACCGGCGCTGCGAGCAGCAAACCTGGCTTGGCGAACTGCGCTCCTTGATGCAGCAACGTCAGCAACCTCCCAGTGCGCACGCCAACGCCGCCACGCTGTTCCTGCTGGCGACCCAACCGGCGCAGCAGGCGGAGCTGGCCGCAGGTTTCGTCGAGGCTGACTGGCAGGCCTGTGAAGAACTGGCAGCGACCTTCGCCACGCGTTTCCCCGACTTGCTGGGGATGTTCCCCAACCGTGATCCCTGGTTCTGGAAAGCACTCATCGGTCACAAGGACCCGCCCCATGGCGTGAAACGTGCGGCCTGCGTCTTGACCCTGAGCCTTGCACTGAACAACCTGCCCGGTTCCGGCCCCCTGCTGACGCTGCTCATGCTGCCACTCTATGCACTGGGTGGCCTGTTGGCGGCGCAGGTCGGCAAATGGCTGCTCAGCCATTGGACCTCCTTGACGGACAACCTGCAGGACCTCGACCAGCGCGCCAGCGCCTGGTGTGTACAACACAAACTGACCGCGGATCGTGGTTACCGGGTGATCCGCAATGGCGGCCCGTTACTGGCACTCGCCGTTGTCATCTGGCACTGGCTTGGGGCATTGGGGCTGGCGACTTATCTGCTCAACGGGGCGATCGGCCTGCTGCAGCCCGCCAGCGCAGTCCCGGCGGACCGCCAATACCGCTGGCGAAAGCCACTGCAGGCGATCTATCGGATCGCCGGGCTCAGCCGGCTGCAATGGGTGTTCTGCGTGACGATGGTGATTGTCATTGGCTACGTGCAACTGCATATGCCCGGCACCCTGCTCACTCAAGGTCGATTGCGCTGAATATCGTGCGGCCGATTCATCAACTCAGGAGACATGGAATGTTCGAAAACATCAACGTAATGAGCGAACCAAGGGTGCTGTCGACAGACGCCGAAGTCGATCAAGCGCAACATGCGCTGGGTAGTCGATTCCCCACCGGTTACCGTGAATACGTGACGCAATTTGGCGAAGGCATTCTCGGTGGCGTGTACATCCGGATCTACCCGCCACATCAGATATTGCACGGTGAAAACAGCCAGGCCAACTGGCTGGAACGCATTAACCAATACTGGTTCTGGGATGACGACAAAGCGCTGATGCCCAAGGAAAAGGCCCTGCAGTGCATCATCATTGGTGACACCTACGACGGTGACGAACTCATCATTCACCCCGGCGATCCTGAGCGTATCTATGTGTTGCCGCGCCATAGCGAAGCCGCTCTGGTTGCCGGCCACGGGCTGGTGGCAGCCATTGAATGGCTGTGCAGTTCAAACGTTCTGACGGAAGCCTTTATTGAGCGGGATTTCGAACCGTTTGATAGTCGTGTGCCTCAGTAAGGGGCAAAAGCGCAGGGTATTTTTTCGTTGGCAAGGTGTGCGCCCTGCCCCGAGGTTGTAGAAATTCTTCATCTGGTGGATCCGAATGAGCTTGCGTTACACAGAAAAAAACCCGCCTGCAGGCGTTGAAAAGATCACCCGAACAGAGCAGCAACTATCCCTCAACTCAGGTTCATGGATAAGCAGATTCTGGTCGCTCTGCGACGGAGCAATGATCGAGGACCTCGTGAAAATTTATTCGACGGATGAAATAGCCGAGCGACAACAGACATACGAAATAGCCGAGTACTTCCCAGGCTATCTGATGATCGGTGATGACTCGGGCGGCCGGCTGATACTGGTGGGCAGATCCGCAATAGAACGGTTTTATCTGCTGGGCTCGGGGTGCCCGTCCATCACCGATGGGCTGGCCTTTTCATCCATGGATGCCTTGATCAAGGACGTTGTTGGCTAATCCCCCGTTCATCGCACTCAAACCTGGCAACGACTCATGACCCTTACAGCGAGAAGCCCGATGTTGACCTTGAGTAGCGAACAGCTTCAACGAGAGATTCAGGCAGCGGCCCTCAAGGCCACCGAACAATTTCGCAAGGACTTCCCGAACGTCGAGGTCTGCGGATTCGCCTTGTATTCAGACGCCGATGCGCGAAGCCTGGCGCCGGCCTTCAATACCAAGGACCACCTGGCACGGGTGCAGGCTGAAAACCCCGAAGACCGGCTGTACTTCAAGTGGTCCCCCGCCGAATGGAGCCACGAAGCCTTCGGCGGACACTACTTCGCGGACCTGTCGAAAACACTGTGGAGCATGGCCGACGCAACTTCCCGGGACCATTTCGAACAGCATCGCCGGCAGGTTTTTGAGATATGTGTCGCGGCCATGCAAACGCTCACAGGCTCGACTTTCGAGCACGCTATCCAGGTGTTTTCAGTTGCTGGTTTTGAAAGCACACATGAGGAAATCGCCTGGATTTGTGCATTGAACACCCCTGAGCAGGCCGGCGAATTCAAGTCCTGGCTGGAGCAACACGCGGACGGGTGAGGTATCGATGTAGATCAAGGGCATTTTGAACCATAACCCCCATTCGCAATCTGACTGTTGTTACCCCATTGCCCTCAAGTTCAAGGAAGAATACTGCGATGTACGCTAACGCTTCCGGCTCAGGGCATGACTTTGGATCAAGGACCTTCCAATGAATCTGCCACCGTTCACCTACCACCCGGACCCTGTTGCCAGCGGCTCGGTACAACCCTCCACAAACACCTGCGTCAGCTGCGAACAAGCTCGCGGCTACGTCTATGTGGGGCCGGTATACGCCATCGAAGATTACGAAGCCTGCATCTGCCCCTGGTGCATTGCCGATGGCAGCGCTCACCAACGCCTCGGCGCAACTTTTATCGATGAAGACAGCATTGGCCTGGACGCTGAAGAAGAACTCGATGAAGCGCTGGTCGCCGAGCTGAGCCAGCGCACGCCCGGTTTTAATGGCTGGCAGCAGGAGCGATGGTTCACCCACTGCAATGACGCAGGCGAGTTCATCGGCAAGGCAGGCCATGCCGAGCTGCTTGCACTAGGGGCTGCAGCAATGACTGCCGTACAGGACTCGACGGGGCTGGAGGACGGGCCTCAATGGAACAGGTTCTTCAGTGCACTGGACAAGGACCACGGCCCTACCGCCTACCTCTTCAGATGCCGCCATTGCTGCGCATTGGGTGCCTATCAAGACAACCATTGAACGAACAACCAAGCGCATCGAGTCCGAATCCACCGCTATCGCAGGGCCCCTCTCATGTCACTCGTAGATACCTACCTTGCCGGTCTACGCCAAGTATTGCCGGCCGAAAACCTCGATCAACTGAAACTGGCCCATGGCGCTTCGGCGACAGACTTGCAGCAGCTCACGGAGCGTTATCCGTTGTGCCCGGCAAGCCTGCTGCAACTGCTCGGCCAGATCGACGGCACGCACTTCAGGGATTACCCCGACGGCACCGTCATGGTGCTGATGCTCGGCTCGGATGTGTTCGAGTACCCCTATTACCTCCGTTCCGTAGAGCAGATATTTGAGGACGCCCACGCTGACACCGAGAGCATTGCGCAGATATATGAGGGCTACCTGGATGAGGAACCCGACCTGATCGGCCCCGGCATCGACAGCACATTGCCCATGAACAAACGGCTGTGCTTCTCCCATTGCATGAACAATGGGGGAACCTCAAGGCTGTATATCGACTTCAACCCAGCGCCCGGTGGAACAGTAGGTCAAGTCATGCGTTTTCTGCACGACCCTGACAGCTACAAGGTCATTGCGCAAAGCTTCGATCACTACCTGCAACAGCTGATCGATGACAACTACTCGTTTATTTATGAGGATGAATAAGGTCAGCGTTGGCCAGCGCGTTGTTGCATCGTTGGCTCAATCGAACACTCAAGCACCTCTAACAACGCCAGCGTCACCGGCAGCTTGCATCTCTACCGCCCCGCACCGACGCAATCCTACGACAGCAGTAGTGTCTCTCGATCGATTAATGTTATGTTATTACATATCTAACGGAGAACCGATTTTGAAACACTACGCGCCGCTGCTGGCAGGACTCACCCTCGGACTACTCGAACAGCCGCTATCTGCGGCCGAAACCCTGGTGCTGGATGAGCTCTCGATCACCGATTCATTTGTCGAGGAGCGCGCCGACGGGCCGGTGCGTGGCTATCGCGCCACTCGCTCGGCCACGGCCACCCGCACCGACACGGACATCCGTGACACCCCGCAGAGCATCGACGTCGTTTCCGCCCAGGTGATTGAGGACCTTAATACCTCCCGCATCGACCGCGCCCTGGATTTCGCCGGTGGCGTAGCGCGACAGAACAACTTCGGCGGCCTGACCTTTCTCAACTACAGCGTACGTGGCTTCACCACGGGCGAGCTGTACAAGAACGGCTTCGCCATCAACCGTGGCAGCTACAGCTCGCCGGATACCTCCAACATCGAGCGCATTGAAGTACTCAAGGGGCCGGCTGCCAGCCTCTACGGTCGTGGCGACCCCGGTGGCCTGGTCAACATCGTCACCAAGCGCCCCCAGCCCGAAGCCTTCAGCACCCTGAGTTTCAGCGCTGGCACCTGGGATCGCTATCGGAGCAACCTGGACGTCAACACCCCGCTCGACAGCGAGGGCAACCTGTTGGCGCGGGTCAACCTGGCGGTCGAGGACAACGGCAGCTTCCGCGACCACGTCGGCAATGAACGACGCATCGTCAGCCCGTCGCTGAGCTGGCAGATTTCGCCGGACACCCGGCTGATGCTCGACACCGAGTTTTCCCGCACCGAATCGGTGTTCGACCGCGGTATTCCTGCGGTCAATGGTGAGCTGGGTTCGGTCAAGCGCTCGACCTTCGTTGGCGAGCCCAACGATGGTGAGATCCGCAACGACAACCAGACCATCGACCTGGCGCTGGAGCACTACCTGAGCGACGACTGGAAACTGCGCCTGGCCAACCACTACACCCAAGGCACGCTCCAGGGCGCGAGCTCCGAGCCCCAAGCCCTGGTCGGCACGACCATCAGCCGTTTCTACCGCGAGCGTGATTTCGAGTGGAACGACTCCATCACCCAGGCCGAGCTGCACGGACACTTCGAACTCGGCGGTTGGCAGCATCAGACGCTGACAGGGCTGGAATACGAGAACTACCGCAACAGCCAGAAGTATCCCCAGAGTGCCACGCTGCTGAGCTATGGCCTGGACATCTATAATCCGGTGTACGGCCAGCCCAAGCCGGCGCTGACCCGTGCCAACGACTTCTTCGAGCACACCGAGAGCTACGCCCTCAACCTCCAGGACCAGATCGCTTTCACCGAACGCCTGCGTGGGCTGATCGGGGTGCGCCTGGAGCGCATCGAGCAGACCTCGCTGAACCGGACCACGGGCGTGAGCAACAGCCAGGAAAAGGACGTCGCCACTGCACGCATCGGCTTGCTCTATCAACTGACGCCGCAGGTCGGCGTGTTTGCCAACGCCTCCACTTCGTTCAAGCCCAACACCGTAGGTACCCAGGGTCAGGTGTACAAGCCTGAGAAGGGCCTGGGCTATGAGAGCGGCCTGAAACTCGATCTCTTTGACAGTCGCATCGGAGCGACTATCGCCCTGTTCCACATCGACAAGGAAAACGTCATCACCACCGATGCCCTGGGTGACAGCGTTGCCGCAGGTAAAGCCCGCAGCCAGGGTCTGGACCTGCAGTTCAGCGGCCAAGTCACCGATGCCCTGCGTGTCATCGGCGCCTACGCCTACATCGACGCCGAAGTGACCAAGGGCGACGCGGCCATCCCCCAAGGCAGCGACCTGCTCGGTATCGCCCGAAACAGCGGCAGCCTGATGGCCGTGCACGAGTTCCAGAACGGCCTCCTGCGGGGCTCGGATATCGGCGCAGCCATGAGCTACGTGGGCGAGCGCTCGGGCCAGACCGGCAGCGCTTTCACCCTCCCCTCCTACAGCACCCTCGACCTGCTCGCCCATTACAAAGCCAGCGAGGAAGTCACCCTCGGCCTGAACCTCAACAACCTGTTCAACCGCAAATACTACGAACGCGCCTATAACAGCGCCTGGGTCACACCGGGCGATCCGCGCAACCTCAGCGTCAGCCTGACCCTCAACCTCTGATCGAAGGTGGGTCAATCAAGATCGTACTGGCACGACTACGCGGCGTGTGACCTTCCTGATTGGGACGCTCTGTAGGTGCCAGGACGCCGTATGACGAAACGAGTTTCCTGAATGCCTTACCGAGACCCAGCTCACCACTACTCAAGAACCTTTGACTAGCGCTCCTTTTGATGTAACAAAATATTTCAGCGAGGTTTACCTATAGACTAGCCCCTTATACGATGAAAGCCGCATTTACTACGCTCCATTAGGTTTGAGTCAACGATGATTAGACACTGAACGTGAACGGTGTAACAAAGCTATGATTTCTGGCCACGCAACGTTTGCGCGTGAAATAATAAACAGCAGCTGGATACAGGCGCAATTGTTTCTTGCACCTATCTCCAAGCTATTATTGAGTGTCTCAACGATGGGCGACACTGGTTTTCTGGCTGACAAAACTAAAATTTTCAGCATTGTTGTAGTTAACTACAAAACACCCGAAATAACCAAAATATGCTTAGACCTATTGCATCAGCATGTGGGCAACAGCGGCGTCCCCATATGGGTGGTTGACAACTATTCCGCCGATGAAAGCACAGAGTACTTGCGGACACTTGACTGGATCAACCTAATCGAGCGAACCACTCCCGAACCGGAACAGGGCCATATCGCGCATGGCAAAGCACTAGACATGGCGTTGGCACGTATTGATACCGACTACGTATTTCTGCTGCACACCGATACGTTCATTTTCGATAAAAATGTGTTTCCGATGATGCTCAACAAATGCATGAAGAACCCGAAGGTCGTAGCCGTCGGTTGCGTAGAACAATTAAACCGCGGCACCACCAGAACCCTTTGGCGCTTCAGCTCACGACTATTCAAACACCACTTCAGACGCATGAAACTTTCCCTTGGACTACGCTCCAGAGAGCCAAAACCGTACAGGGAAGTTCACCTGAAGAGCTTCTGTACATTATGGAACTGCAAACTGATCAAACAGCACGACATGCACTTTTTGATGGATGATCGTGTACCTGGCTATACCCTCCAAGACCGCATGACCGAGCTTGGTTATGTCGTTGAACTTTTGTCGCCGCGTAAAATATTCAGTTATCTCGATCACATTCAGTCCGGCACTGTAGCTGCAGCCGGAGGCTATGAAACGACGCATAGACGAACCAAGATGTACAACGACCTCCTGGAGCGCCTGAACAAGGGCGACAGCAAAGGTCAAACATCGCAGACACGCAACAAGTAGTGTGGGCAACACTACTAAACGTCATCCATAGGTCTTTATGTTCAGGTTATTGGAGCGGTAATGACAGCCATCACTCAAACACTACCTATCACCCTCTCCCCGGAGCTTGATTTCGACCAGAACGCCGCCAGCACTTTCGGCCACTCGCTAGCCAGTAGCTATGTCCAGGCCACGCCATTTCCACACATCGTCATCGATAATTTTTTACCGAAAGACCTGATTGCGAGTATCTGCGCGCACTTTCCAGTCGAGCCAACCAACAACGAAATGCTCTACGAGCGTGGCTATAAAGGTCAGCACAAACGACAAATCAGCCCCAACGAATGCGATCCCTATCTGAAGACGGTTTTCAACGCCTTTAATTCGGCACCCATGTTGCAGTTTCTTGAAAAGCTGACGGGCATCGAAGGTTTGATACCCGACCCATACTTTACCGGTGGCGGACTGCATGAAACAAAAAATGGTGGTTTCCTGGGTGTGCACTCGGACTTCAGACTCAACAAAAAACTTAACATTGAACGCAGACTGAATGCCATTATCTATCTTAACGAAGACTGGCAAGAGGAATACGGAGGCAACTTGGAGCTGTGGGATGTCGACATGAAGACTTGTCTTAAAAAAGTCCTGCCAGTTTATAACCGCTGCGTTATTTTCAACACAGACAAAGACAGCAATCATGGGCACCCAGAGCCTTTAACGACTCCGCAGCACATCACGCGCAGATCTATAGCGCTTTATTACTACACCGCAGCAACCGTGGCGGCCGATCCCGCGCAAAGAAACAAAACCCATTACAAGCCAAGACCCAAAGATCGTTTAAGCCTCAAGTACTATATGAGCAAGCTGATCAAGAAGAAAAACTAAACATATCGCCAGACGATTGTTTTATTTTTTTGATTTTTCACCTACTCCAGAGTCTAGACACTCCGACTGTCGGCTTTGGGTCGATCCTGTTGAAAAAGCCAGACTTTCAGCTCGCCTGAACTCAAGCACGCCAACACTGGAGAACCGCAACCAACCGCCGCAAGCTTGATGCGCTGAGCGCATTGGTAGCGCGCGGTCAGCTGCGGCCACACGTTGGCGCCGTCTATTCACTTGCCCCCCGTTCACAAAGAACGCATTGAAATGTTCCGACGTGCATTTGCCGAGGTCGCTCCTTTGCTCAGCCGCGCGAAAGGTACCAGCAGTCCAGCTGTAAAGCCCATGAAACAACAGCTTACAGTCGAGAAACTAAATACTGGATATTTAGCAATTCGTACCTACGCTCTTCGCGGGGGATCCCGTTTTCAGGACGGTCGGGGGCTCGTCTCAGGGTACTCACGCAAGTGCGCAGGAGCTCGACATGAACCGGACAAAGTCATCAACGGCGTTCGCTGTATCAGTACTGTTGTCTGCAATGGTGTTCCCCGTCCTCTCTCAAGCAGCCGACAAAACAGTCCCCAACATTGTGGTCATCATGGGTGACGATATTGGCTGGTCCAACATCGGTGTGTACAACCAGGGCATGATGGCCGGTCGAACACCCAACCTCGACCAGCTCGCGGCCGAAGGCATGCGTTTCACCGACTACTACGCCGAGGCCAGTTGCACCGCAGGGCGGGCCAACTTCATTACCGGCGAACTGCCGATCCGTACCGGGATGACCACTGTCGGGCAGGCCGGTTCTCCCATTGGTATTCCCGCCGAAGCTGTCACCATCGCCACCACACTCAAGTCCATGGGTTACGCCACCGGTCAGTTCGGCAAGAACCACTTGGGTGACTTGAACGAATTCCTGCCGACCGTGCATGGTTTCGATGAGTTCTTCGGTTATCTCTATCACCTCGACGCCATGGAAGATCCGGCGCACCCCAATTATCCGCAAGATCTTCTACCCACCGTCGGCCCGCGGAACATGGTTCACAGCTGGGCCACGACGACTGACGATACGACCGTGATGCCGCGCTGGGGCAAGGTCGGCAAACAGAAAATCGAAGACGCCGGAACACTCTATCCGGAGCGGATGAAAACCGTCGACGACGAGATTCGCGACAAAGCTTTCACCTTCATCGACAAGGCCAAGCAGGACAACAAACCGTTCTTCCTGTGGCTCAATCCGACCCGCATGCACATCGTCACGCACCTGTCCGACAAGTACGAAGCCATGCGCAACGCGCAAAATGGCTGGTCGGAGCAGGAAGCCGGCATGGCGCAGCTCGACGACATCGTCGGCGACGTGATGGCCAAGCTGAAAAAAGACGGCATGGATGACAACACCATTGTGTTGTTCACCACTGACAATGGCGCGGAAAACTTCACCTGGCCGGATGGCGGCACCACGCCATTTGCCATGGGTAAAGGTACGGTAATGGAAGGTGGTTTCCGGGTGCCGGCGATCGTTCGTTGGCCGGGCAAAGTACCGGCAAACACGGTGGCCAATGGCATCATGTCCGGAATGGACTGGTTCCCGACCTTCGTCGCGGCGGCCGGCAACCCGAACATCAGCGCCGAACTGCTCAAGGGTAAACAACTGGGCGATACCACTTACAAAGTGCACCTGGACGGCTATGACCAAACACCGATGATCACTGGCAAAGGTCCGTCGAATCGCCATGAGATCTTCTACTTCGGCGAGAGCACGCTGGGCGCAATCCGTATCGATGACTTCAAGTACCGCTTCATTGACCAGCCTGGTGGCTGGCTAGGGGCGAAAACCACGCTGGACATGCCGATCCTGACCAACCTGCGCCTCGACCCGTTCGAACGCGCCGGATGGCCGCAAAACATGGCGGCCAATGGCTCGCTGGAGTATTTCGAGTGGTTCAAATTCCAGTTCTGGCGATTTGTGTTTGTGCAGCAGCAGGTGGTCAAACTGGCTGAAACAGCGGTTGAGTTCCCGCCCATGCAAAAAGGCGCGAGCTTCAACCTCGAAGCAGTCAAAGCCAGGATCGAAGCGGCCCGGGCGGCCATGGGCAAGTAAGCAGTTGAATTCGCGGGTGGCTAGCGCTCGCCACCCGCATTCATGACGGACATTTGCTGAGGTGACCCATGCAAATAAAAACATCCGCCCTGCCCGCCATTGCCCTGTGTGCACTGTGCAGTCAGCAAGCTTACGCCGGCGGCATCATGCTCTATGAAATCGGCACCGATAACGCCGGTTTGGCCAATGCCGGTGCCGCCGCCCGTGCTCAAGGCCCCTCGACCATTGCCAGTAACCCGGCGGGCATGAGTTATCTGCCCGGCACACAGATCACCGGTGGTTTGCAGATTCTCTACGGCGACCTGAGTTTCGATCGTGACTCAAATACCAACGGCACCGGCACTGGCAGCGGTAACGCCCTCGACCCGATTCCCGGGGGTGGCTTCTTCGTCAGCCATCAATTCGACGACTACTGGAGCATTGGTTTCGGCCAGTACGCTGACTTTGGCCTGGCGGCCAATTACGACAACGACTGGTCCGGGCGCTACTTCGCCCAAAACGCCAGCCTCGCCGGTTTGTCGTTTGTGCCCAGCGTGGCTTACCGCGTCAACGAGCAATGGTCGCTGGGCTTCGGCGTGAAAGCCATGTACGGCATGCTGCAAGCCCAAACCGCGATAGACCGCGAGCCTTTCGGCTTCACCGACCGCAGCGACGGCCAGTTCAAGTACAAAGACAACGATTGGGGTTTTGGCGCGAACGTGGGGGTGATCTATGCCCCGCAACCTGGCACCCGGATAGGCCTGGCCTACACCAGCAAGGTCGATCTGGACTTCGAGGACGGGCTTGACGTCAAAGGCAACGGACCCGTGCTGGAGCGCCTGGACGGCCTGAACACCCAACTCGACATGACGGTGCCGCAAACTGCAACGCTAAGTCTGTTCCAGCAACTCGACCCGCAATGGGCCTTGCTGGCCTCGGTCAACTGGCAGGACTGGTCAGAGTTTGGCGATATCTCGGTGCAAGTCGACACGACAGCGTTGGGCGCAAAAGCGACTACAGTCGACGCCCATTTCAAAGACACTTGGCAACTGGCACTCGGCGCGCAGTATCAGGCCACACCGCACCTGCTGTGGAACGTCGGTGTGGCGTATGACAGCAGCGCCGTTTCGGATGGCAACCGAACGTTTACCGTGCCCATGGGCGAATCCTGGCGCGTTGCAACGGGAGCCACCTATGCGCTGAACAAAGTCACCGACATCAACGTGAGCTGGGCCATGGTCTGGCTCGGCGACATGCCGGTGGACCAGACCAAATCCACGTCAGGCACGAGAACTTCCGGTCAGTTCGACAATGCCTGGATTCAAGCAGTGACCGGCAACATGACCTGGCGTTTCTGATGCCCTACGACCGAAAAACCGACTTGATCCATGGAGCACACACCACAATGAACCTGTCCCGAAAACTGTTTATCGGCGCTGCGCTGTCCAGCCTGCTGCTCGGCGGTTGCACCTCGAAAGTCACCGAGCGTGAGCAGTACTCCGGCTATCTGTCCAACTACAACAACTTGCAGCAGGTCACCACCACCAGCGGCGACACAGCCATGCGCTGGGTGAGCCCGTCCTGGAATCCAGATGCCTATAACACCGTGGCCTTCAACAAGCTGGAGCTCTACCCGGCGCCACAGCCCAACGAGCGGGTCAATCGGCAAACCCTGGACGAGTTGCAAAACTACATGACCAGCAAGGCCCAAGGTGTACTGGGCCAGAAATACCGGGTGGTGCCGAGCGCAAAATCAGCGCCGGCCGGTTCAAAAACGCTGATCATGCGCGCGGCGATCACCGGGGTGAATGCCGAGAACGAAGGTATGAAGTGGTATGAAGTGATTCCGGTCGCCGCCGTCGTGGGCGGTGTTTCCGCCGCCACTGGCCACCGCGATCAAGACACCACACTGTTCATCGAGGCCGAGTTCATCGACGCGAGCAACAATCAGACGGTAGCCAAAGTCGTGCGCAAGGTATTCGGCAGCACACTGGAAAACGCTAGCCAGAAAATCACCGCTAACGATTTCAAATCGGCAATCAATAAACTGACCAGCGATTTGCAGGCGTTCATCCGGTAAGAACAAACAGACTGTGCTACTCCGATAATGCTGCGCAACATTTGTAGAGGTCACCCGAGCGAACCAATGCCAGTACCACTCAGTGATGACCAACCTCTAATGGTGCAAACTGGCCTTACAGCTTGAACTGCGCGACCAGGTCCTTGAAGGAGATGGCCAGCCGTGCCAGTTCCTGGCTGGAAGCGCTGGTCTGGTTGGCACCTGCTGCACTCTGGGTCGAGTGGTCCTGGATGTTCAGCAGGTTGCGGTCCACTTCGCGGGCAACCTGAGCCTGCTCTTCGGACGCCGAGGCGATCACCCGATTGCGCTCGTTGATGGTGACGACCATGTCGGTAATCTTCTCCAGCGCCGTCCCGGCACGCCGGGCCTGTTCCTGGGTGCTGGTGGCCAGCGACAGGCTCTTGCCCATGGCGATGACGGCCCCGTTGGCGCCCGATTGCACAGTATTGATCATGCCTTCGATTTCGACAGTCGAGGCCTGGGTGCGATGGGCCAGTGCGCGCACTTCATCGGCCACCACGCAAACCCGCGCCCCTGCTCGCCGGCACGGGCGGCTTCGATGGCCGCGTTGAGCGCCAACAGGTTGGTCTGTTCGGCGATGCTGCGGATCACGTCCAGTACCTTGCTGACTTTCCGGATGTGCCCGGCCAGTTCGGTCACTGTCTCGGTCGACCCGGTAATCTGTTGCACCATGGTGCTGATGCCCTTGAGCGTATGGTCGACCTGAGCACGTCCATCGACCGCGTCTTCGGTCGCGGTTTTAGAGGCATCGGAGGTCGAGACCGCGTTACGTGCCACTTCCTCGACCACCGCGGTCATTTGATTGACCGCGGTCGCCGCCTGCTGGATTTCGTCATTCTGTCGTGTCAGGCCACGGGTGCTTTCCTCGGTGACCGCGTTCAGCTCTTCGGCGGCCGAGGCCAACTGATCCGAGGCCTTGGCGATCTCCTCGATAGTCTGTTTCAAACCGCCTTGCATATCCGCC
Organism: Pseudomonas sp. VI4.1; assembly: GCF_002029345.1. Classification (NCBI taxonomy): domain Bacteria; kingdom Pseudomonadati; phylum Pseudomonadota; class Gammaproteobacteria; order Pseudomonadales; family Pseudomonadaceae; genus Pseudomonas; species Pseudomonas sp. VI4.1. The sequence goes on along the minus strand of NZ_MULM01000143.1, from coordinate 25,868 downwards.
AAGGCATTGAGCAGTTGCCCCGCTTCATCGCCACGGGCAGTGGAAATACGCTGAGTCAGATCGCCCGCGGCAATGCGCTGGGCACTCGCGACCGCCACTGCCAATGGGCGAGTGATCATGCGGGTAACCAGCATGCCCAGGACAGCGGCCACCACAAAGGCGATCACGATCCCGACCGACAGCATCAGCGTTGAGCTGACGTTGAGTGCTTGCGCACCCTCGGCACCCTGTTTGATCTGCCGATCGATCGACTGGAGCATGCCGTGCAGGCACTCGCGGGCCTCTCTGAATTCATCCAGGGATAGCGCGTTCAAGCGAGTGCGTGCCCGGGCAATATCGCCAGCGTTCAACAGTTCCAGGATCTGCCGGGTCGCGGCCACATAAGCAGGCCACAGGGCTTCGTACCGGTCCCCCGCCACCCGCTCGTCCTCCTCCAGCGGCGTGCCGCGGTAGGTTGCGAAGGCTTGTTCCGCCCGTGCCTGCTCCGTCGCCAGAGTCTGCTGAATACGTGCCTTGTCCGCTTCAGACATGCCACTGGCCTCAGAGTCGAGCAACCGGTACAGCAGGCGGTTATGCGCGGTCAGACTGGCCAGGGTCTCGTTGGTGTTGCCCACCGAGACCAGACTGTTGGAAAAGGTCAACGACAGCGCAGTGGCCAAACGGCTGATCCCGACCATTCCCAACCCACCCACGGCCAAGGTGATCAGGGCGCAGATGACGAACGCGGTCAGCAGCTTGGTCGAAAACTTGGACGTGTTCAGAATGTTCATGCGACGAACTCGATGGGTTAGCCATTATTATTGTTTGAGGTGTACAGCTGACAGCCCCCACCAAGCTGCGCAGGCATCGGGCTTGACGGGATTGCGCTGCACGACTTCGGTGAGACAGCCAGTATCGTCAAGCACCAGTCGACTGCGTCTCATTGAACGTCAGCGAGGTGGCATTTGATGACAAAGGGCTGGGCTTTCTCGAGAAGTTCACAGGGTGCACTGCCGGTCCTGACTTCCAGTGAGTACTGCGTCGTCGTGCGCAGTACCCCGGACAGGCAACAGCCCTACGGGGCTGCTGCCTGCTCGCCAGCCTGGTGAAGCAGGATTGCGAAGTTGCGATGAGGCTTAGGCGGCCTTGAAGCAGTACGCGGCCAGCTTGTTACCGTCCAGATCCCGGGCATAGGCGGCATACGCATCAGGTGCCCAGCCTCGAGGCCCGGGTGTGCCTTCGCAGGTGCCGCCGCAGGCCAGAGCCGCCGCGTGAAAGGCATCGATTGCAGCGCGATCCGGCGCTTCAAAGCTGACAGTGACCCCGTTGCCGACGCTGGCTGGAGCGCCGTTTGCCGGTTTCAATACGAAGAAGGACGGGGCACTCTCACCCCAGATCGATCCATTCTCATTCAGATCCGCGATGCGTTTGAGGCCGAGTGCGCCGAGTACATTGTCGTAAAAACTGCGGGCCTTTTGCAGATCGTTGGTACCGACGGTGACGTGAGTGAAGATGCTCATATTGATGCTCTCTTGGATACAAGGATGGGTATTGCAATTGGACCGTACGCTGCTCGATTGACGATGTACGCCGGGGCGGTTCTATCAGTGTTAAAAGTGAATGACGGTGCGTATGCTCTTGCCTTCATGCATCAAATCGAAGGCCTTGTTGATGTCTTCAAGCCCCATGGTATGGGTGATGAAGGTGCTTAGCGGGATTTCACCGGTTTTAGCCTTCTCGACATAAGAAGGTAATTCGCTGCGACCTTTGACTCCGCCGAAAGCGGAGCCGCGCCAGACACGGCCGGTCACCAGCTGGAACGGTCGGGTACTGATTTCCTGGCCGGCACCCGCGACTCCGATGATCACCGACTCGCCCCACCCCTTATGGCAACACTCCAAAGCTGCACGCATGAGATTGACGTTACCGATGCATTCGAAGGAGTAGTCCACGCCACCCTCGGTCATCTCGACGATCACCTCCTGGATGGGCTGTCGTAATCCTTGGGGTTGATGCAGTCAGTGGCGCCCAATTGCCGGGCGATCTCGAACTTGGCCGGGTTGATATCGATCGCGATGATTCGACCCGCCTTGGCCATGGTGGCGCCGATGATCGCGGCCAGGCCGATACCGCCCAGGCCGAAAATGGCCACGGTGGCGCCCTCCTCCACCTTGGCCGTGTTGAGTACCGCACCAATGCCGGTGGTCACGCCGCAACCGAGCAGGCAGACCTTGTCCAGCGGCGCATCCTTGGGGATTTTCGCCAGGGAAATGTCCGGCAGCACGGTGTACTCGGAAAAGGTCGAGGTGCCCATGTAATGGAATATGGGTTGGCCCTTGTAGGAAAAGCGACTGGTGCCATCCGGCATCAGGCCCTTGCCTTGAGTGGCACGGATCTTCTGACAAAGGTTGGTCTTGCCGGATGTACAGAATTTGCATTCGCCGCATTCAGGGGTGTACAGCGGGATCACATGATCGCCCACTGCGAGGGAAGTCACCCCCTCGCCGATAGCCACGACGATACCGCCGCCTTCATGACCGAGAATGACCGGAAAGATACCTTCCGGGTCGGCACCGGACAGCGTAAAGGCATCGGTATGGCAGACACCGGTTGCGATGATCCGCACCAGCACTTCCCCGGCCTGTGGGGGTGCCACATCGACTTCGACAATTTGCAGGGGCTGATTGGCCGCGAACGCGACAGCCGCCCGTGATTTGATCTTATTCATAAAATTCCGCACGCAAAAAAGGCTGCCTCTAGATAGAAGCAAAGAAAAATCAGGAGTGATTTCTGTGTTGAGAAGGCGTTACCGCTGTTGGGCGTCCTTGCCCCGATTGCCGATTAAAGCGCTGCCTGGATTTTGTTGGCGACGGCTTCATCCACCCAGTTGCGCCACACCTCCGGGTGTTCCTTGAGGAAAATCCTGGCCAGCTTGGGCGATTCGATGCGTTCCCTGGTCATCCTCGCCAGGTTCTGATTCAACAGCTCGATGGGAATATTGACCTTCTCCAGCACTGCACTCAGCTCGGGGGCCTGCTCATGGAAGGCTTTGGAAATACCGACTTTGGTCACCACGGTTTTGTCGACACCCGGTTTTTCTTCCAGCCGTATCGCATCGATCTGTCCCATCAGCGGCGTCGGTGACCAGTAGTAGAACAGCACCGGTTCACCGCGCTTGTAGCTGGACAGTACCGCGGCATCCAATGCAGCGCCTGTTCCCGGGCGGAAGTTGGTGAAGGTGTTTTCCAGACCGTAGTCTTTCAACATCTCAGTGTTTTCCTGTTCACAAATCCAACCCGCAGGACAGTTGTAGAAGCGGCCCTTGGACGGCTCTTCCGCGTCTCGAAAGACCTCAGGGTATTTGCTCAGGTCAGCGACCGTTTTGAGGTCCGGCGCCCGGGCCGGCTTGTTACGTTTTGCGTCCCCCTCGACCACATAACGCGGCACGTACCAGCCCTGGACGGCACCCATGATCGGTGAGCCAATCGCAACGACCTTTCCGGCTGCCGCAGCCTTTTTCCAGACTTCGCTACGCTCCATCCACTCTTCGCCGAATACCTGGATGTCGTTGCTGGCCAGAGCGGTCTCGAGAATGATGGTATTGCCGACCAACTGGTCGGTTGCACAGCCGTATCCTTCCTTGAGCACAATCATCATGATGTCGGTGAGCAGCATCCCGCTTTCCCAGTTCAGGCCGGCAAACTTTACCGGCTTGCCCGAATCACACCACCCTGAAGCCTGGCTTGAAGCACTGGCAGCGAGTACGCCAAGTGTGAGTAACGAGGCCAGCAAGTTCTTCCTGTATTTCATGATCAGACGCTCCGAAATTATTGTTGGGGGCAGCGAGCTGTCGCGTGCTGCACAGGCGGCAAACGAAACCCACGGATCGAACGTGGACAAGTGCCTGTGCAAACACGTGGAGCGAAGAAGTGTCGAGTGCTTTTATTGTGAGTGGCGCTGATCCTGAACCAAATGCTCTACCGATGTACGTCCGTAAAACAATTTACGCGCATAGTCGCTGAATTCGACATTGGGCTGATCCACGTAAGCCAATACCGCGTTGAGCCTGAGCGTGTCCCCTGCCACCGGCGTCACCCGATGCAGTGAATAGCGGCCACGAAACAAAGTCAGGGTGCCGGGCACCTGAGGCAGCACCTCTATCTTCTGAGTGGCGGGGTTATCGAGGAATTGCCTGACCGCGTCATGGCAATCGTCGTGCTCGTTACGCAGCATGCGTACATACTCGAAATCCCCACCGGCACTCGCGGCCTGAAGTGACAGCGTCACGCTGAAGTCGGATCGATCGAAGTGCCACCCCAACTGTTGCCCTGCCGTAAAGCCCTGCAGGTTAAGCGCCGCCAACGGATCTGCATGGCGATAGAGCACGTCCAGATTCAATACATCTCGAATGAAAGACAGTACTTCGTCCGATTGGTAAATCTGCCTGATCAGATTGTCCGCCGGGATATCGGCGTAAGCGACCGTGTCTTTCTCGGTGTTCATCAACCGGCGCAGTGGATGCTCTGGATCGACGCTTTCGTCCTGAGGCTTGAAGTACACCGTGTGGTTTTCGCGGAAATGGAACATGCGTGGGTGCAGTGCAAGGGTTTGATCCGCCATCGTGCCGACCACTTCATCGCGGACGAACCCCGGGAAGATCGCAACGCCTTCCTCGCCGAGCAACGATTGACTTCGAGTGACCAGGTCCAGATACGCCGGGTCGGTTCGATCGGTGATGGGATAACGCTCAAGGTCGACGATATCGCCCAGAGTGACTGCAGGTGTGAAGGCAAGCTTTGTCATGTTTGTTGTTCTCCGATGGCGGTTGCTGAAACCAGATTGCACCGGAGCAAAAAACAAGTCACGCTCATAATATTACGCAAATTTGTGAATTATTTTCAGGTCGCTCCCCCTATGAGACTCACTCTGGATCACCTTGTGATGCTGAAAACCCTGTCGGAAGTCGATTCAGTGACAGCCGTTGCCGAGCGCTTATGGCTGACCCCCTCTGCCGTCAGTCACCGCATACGCGAGGCGGAACGGCGGCTAGGTGTGAGCCTGACCGAAAGATCGGCAGGAAAATTAAGACTCAGCCCTGCTGGCGTGCGCCTGGAACGAGCCGCCAAGGACATCATCGCGATACTCAATGAAGCCGAGTCTGAAGCGAGGTCCATGGCCGGAGGCGTTACGGCTTTTGTTCGTATGGGGGTCACCTCCTACGGCCCGTTTCGCTGGATTCCAAAATTCATCAAGCATTACTCAAGCCTGCGGCCGGATATTGAGATCACCCTGGTGACCGTGCCTCGCGATGACGTCTACGCGAGCCTGATGCAAGGACGGATTGACGTGTCCATCATTGATGACGGCATGGTGCCGAGTGGTGTAGCAAAACTGCCCCTTTTTCGGGACGATTTGATTGCGATCATGGCCACCGACCATCCCCTTGCGGGAAGGAAAAATATTTACGCCGAAGACTTCAAGACCTACAACCTGGTGACGTACTCGACCGATCGCGCGAGTGGCTGGGAATACGATCGGTTCTTCGCCCCCGCCAGCATCTTGCCGCGCCGCATGATCACGGTGGAATTGATCGAAGCCATCGTCGAACTCGTGCGCTCGGGCTACGGAATCAGCATATTGCAACGCGACCTGGTGACCCCCAGCCTCGAGCGCGGGGAGCTTGCGTGGGCCGCCCTGAATGACGGCCTCGACATCGCCTGGAACGCCATTGTTCGTCCCTCGGAACGGGAGGACAGTGAGGTCAATAAAATGGTTACCGAGCTGAGTGCCTGGATCAAGACACATCAGCCCAACCGGGACGGCTGACGCCTACCAGAGCGAATAGGTGTAATTGACGTAAAAACGGGTCTGGTCCTGATCCTGGGCCGTCGTTGTGGGGAGCTGGGTGCGATAGTTTGCGCGCCGCAGAGAAACGCCCAAGCCTTTGAGTGAACCGTTCTGGATGGCGTAGTCCAATCGATAGTCGCTCTCCCATTCGCTGTAGCGTCCGGTCGTTGCATTGCCGATGCCACGGATATCCTGACCTTTGACGTAGGTCCATTGAGCTTTAAGCCCAGGCACACCCAGACCGGCAAAGTCGTATCGATAGAGCCCAAAACTGGAGTTTTCACCCGCACGGGTAAAGTTGTTGATCATGATATCCGTGTAAAGGTAGACGCTGGCGCCTCCTTCGCCTTCCGGGCGCCCACGACCATCAACCAGGCTGCCGTTGGTGACATAGGGCATCCCCCCGCTATCACTGACACGTTGATGACCGAGGGTCAGTGAATGGCCGCCCAGTGAGTAAGTAAAAGCAGCCGACCACGTGTTGTTATTGACCTCACCTAGAGCGCCAGCGTTATAGCCATTTTTGTACTGGTAATCAGTGTTACTCCCGTTTTCCCCATCTGAATGGCTGTTGAAGTAGCGCAGATCAGTTTTCAAGGACTGTTCAGGTGATATCTGAACATCATGGGTCAATCCCAGAAAAGTCTGGCCGTAGTAATCTTCCAGTTGCGCATAATAATACTGAAGCGTCAGGTCCTTCGTGGCTTTCCAGTCAGCCCCCACGAAACGGAACGCGTCGGCCCCCTTGCGCCCACCTGCGGAAATGCCGGCCCAGTTACTTGAGGCTCGACCGATGGCGCGGTTCAGTTGACCTGCCGTGTAAGTGACGCTTTCAAACTCTCTGGAAGTCAGTACTGCACCTTGAAAGGATTGTGGAAGCAGGCGCGAATCATTTGCTACCAGGATCGGCAGGTTGGGTGCTAACGCAGTGCCTGCCTTCAATTCGGTTTTGGACAGCTTGATTTTGCCATTGGCACCCAGGCGGCTCCAGTTATCAACCGGTGTGCCGTCTGTATCAACGGGGGTGATGGTATTGCTGGTCGATGCGCTGTGAGGAGAAATCCCACCGCCCAGGTTCACGCCCAACAACCCTTGGGTGTCGAGCCCGAACCCAATCAAACCTTGCGTGTAACCAGAGGTGAAATCAAATTTCAGACCAGTTGCCGACTGCCGTTGATCCACCCCGTTTGGCCCGCGCTGATCCCCTTCAAAATATAACGAGCGTGAACTGACAGAGGCTTTGCTGTCCTCTGAAAAACTGGAGGAATAGGCCTGCTGGTAGAATGTGGCCACGGCCAGGCCGAGCGCTAATTTGCCCTTATTCATCGATGCTCTTCCAATGTTGAAGTCAGGCAGCCGTGCAAGTCCGCGAAACTCGCGAACGCCCGCCCAACTCAAATAACAGGAACACTTCGCACATAGCGCAGTGACGTTTTTATTTTTATAGTGTTGCCCATGAATGGCTCAGGACAGTCGAGCAAGATCTTTTGATAGATGATTGCAGATCTTTTTATTGCTGATTACATAATGGCCGACGTCGCAACAAAATGGCCAGGAGCCACTTCCAGGTAACTCATCTGTGGCGCTTGATAATTGATATCGTAAATTCGGCTAGGCACGGTTTCCTCCATCAGACTGAATGGCTTCCTGGGCACGTCCAGATCAGCCGAGGGCACTGCGCTCAATAACTTTTGCGTGTAGGCGTGGTGCGGGTTTTCGAAGACCGAACGCCGTGGGCCGATTTCAACGATGCGACCATGGTACATCACACCCACCCGGTGGCTGACGCGCTCGACCACTGCCAGGTCATGGGAGATAAACAGGAATGAGATGCCCATATCCCGCTGCAGATCTTGCAGCAGATTGATCACTTGAGCCTGAATGGAGACGTCCAGCGCAGAGACCGCTTCATCCGCAATGATAAGTTTTGGCGAGAGTGTCAGTGCACGGGCGATACAGATTCGTTGCCGCTGTCCTCCTGAAAACTCATGTGGATAGCGTTGTGCATGTTCCGCAGAAAGCCCCACTCGCTCCAACAGGTTACGCACTTGCTTGCGCGCTTCGGCGCCCCGGGCAATGTTATGCACATACAGCGGTTCTAACAGGCTGTCCTCGATGGTGAGGCGCGGGTTCAGAGACGCATAGGGGTCTTGAAAGACCATTTGGATGTCTCGGCGCAAGCGCTTCAAACCGCTCTTGTTCAACGTTCCCAGGTGCTTGCCGCCAAAGACGATATCCCCTCCCTGGATTGGCATAAGGCCGGCAATCGCCCGAGCGCTGGTTGATTTACCGCAGCCTGACTCACCGACCAGCGCCAGTGTTTCACCCGGATAGATGTCAAAGTCGATGGCCTCGACGGCATGCACACGACGCCTGACTTTGCCGAAAATGCCGCCCTTGAGGTCGTACCGGATCGATAACGACTTGACGCTGAGGATCGGCGAATTTTCGTAGTCGGGAACAACGCCCCGGGCGAGCCCGGATTGCGAAGAAGGCTCATCAGCCTTATCGTCGATCAGCGGAAATTTTGCCGGCAGGCACGTGCCGCGCATCGAGCCGATCTTGGGCACTGCGGCAAGCAGTGCACGTGTATAGGGTTGTTGGGGCGCCTGTAACACAGCCTTCACAGTACCCTGCTCGACGGTCTCGCCTTTTTTCATCACCATCACGTGGTCGGCTACCTCGGCCACGACCCCCATATCGTGGGTGATGAAGATCACGCCCATGGCCAGGCTGCTTTGCAACTCTTTGATGATGCGCAGGATCTGCGCCTGGACAGTGACGTCCAGCGCGGTCGTCGGCTCGTCGGCGATGAGCAATGTAGGCTCACAGACCAGCGACATGGCGATCATGATGCGTTGGCGCATCCCACCGGAAAGCTCGTGGGGGTATCGGTTCATGATCTGCTGCGCATCGGGAATGCGCACCAGGTCCAGCATGCGCAACGCCTGGGCTTGCGCTGCAGCACCATTGCAGCGCTTATGCAGAATAATGGCCTCGGTGAGTTGCGAGCTGATCTTGAACACCGGATTCAGCGAGGTCATGGGTTCCTGGAAGATCATCGACATCGACGACCCTCTGAGATTACGCATGACCGACTCGGGCGCTGCTACCAGATCGACAATCTCGTTGCTCCTGGTTTGCAGCTGCATCGACCCGGAGACAATGCGTCCGCCGGCTCGTTTGATCAGGCCCATCATCGCCATCGAGGTCACGGATTTTCCAGAGCCGGACTCGCCAACGATCGCCAGCGTCTGACCGCGCATGACCTCGAAGGAAACATCCCGCACCACGGTCGATTCGCTCTCTCTGGCGCCGAACGCCACACTCAGGTTTTGAACCCGGGCTACCAAATTCTCGTTCATGGAAAGCTCCTTCAGTCGACGATCTTGGCGACGGCGGCGTCGAGGTCAGTGCGGGACTCGGCGACTTTCAGCCTGTGTTGAGTCACCCACTCGCAGTCCTGCTGCAGTTCATTGCGGGCTATCGACAACAACCTCTGGACTTCGTCCGGGCCCACTCCACCCGCAGAGATACGGGTTTCAACAAACCGCCGCGGGTTCAAGGCGTCGCGGACCTGCGCATCCGAATACCCGAGCGGTGAACCTATGGTTTCCACCGCCGCTTGATCCAGTGCCGCACCGGTGACCATTCCCGGCGAGACGCCGGCGAGCAAGCAGTTACGGACCAGGCGTGCCACGACGTGGTGGACCTGGCGGAACGAGATGCCACGATCGCGAACGACAACGTCGGCGAGGTTGCTGGCGGTACACCAGCTTCCGGACAGCAGGGCCGCCATCCGGTCTTCATGCACCACCAGCGTTTCGATGATGCCGGTAAAGAGGTCCAGCATCCCCTCTGTGATCTCGAGCGCCTCATGAATCAACGGCAGGTCGCGCATGGCCTGATCGCCGGTCCCTTCGGACCTGAACGTCGCCAGTGCCGTGCTGAGCCAGGTAACGGAGCCCCCCGCGGCCTTTTTAATGGTTTCCAGGCCACTGGGGTTTTTCTTCTGCGGGAAGATGCTGCTGGTACCGCAATAGCCATCGTGGCTCTCTACGGTCGCGAATTCGACACTCGACCAGATGTGCAAGTCGGTCGCGAGATCGTTCAGGTCAGCCATGACGAATGACAACGCGCCGATAGTCTCTGCGGCGTACCACGCTTCCCGGCCCAGCTTGGAGTTTTCCACCAGACTGTCGAAACCCAGCAAATGGGCGGTGCGACCGCGGTCCAACGGCCAGGACGTACCCGCCAGGCCGACTGCGCCAAGAGGATTACGATTGACCCTGCCGTAGGCATGCGTCAGGCGGCTGAAGCTGTCGTGCAACCTCGAGGTAAAGCTCAGCAGGTAGTGGCCAAAGACCCAGGGCTGAGCATGCTGCATATGGGTATAGCCCGGCATGATGGTGCCCGAATGCTGTGCGGCTTTCTGGATCAGCGCAACCTGGAATTCATTGATACGATCCAGGACGGCCAGAATGCGCTTGCGGTCGTACAGGCGACGCACCGTTGCACCCTGGTCGATACGACTGCGGCCTGTATGCATTTGGCCCGCTGAATCTTCACCAATTCTAGAGAACAGGTAGGATTCGACTTGCAGCAGAAAGCTGCCTTTCCTTACATCAAATGGAAAGTCCGAGGGAGACATATCGCGTATCCGTCGCAGCTCCGCCAGGATGGCCTGGCCGACTGATTCAGACAGGATCTGCTGCTCGACGAGCATCACCGTATGCGCTAAATCAACTTCCACGAATTCATGAAACTGGCGCTTCTCGGTTTCAAGCGCCGGAATATCATGATATTTGACCATGCGCTCAGCAGCGGGTGCACTCAGGCGAGCATCGGTCAATAGGATTTCGTTGGCATGTGCATGGGCATTCGACATTTTAAATCACCGCTCGATAAGTTCTACATTCTTGAAATCGATGGTCCCTTCGTAATCAACATCCAGGCCATTCAAATCTTTACGCACGCCGATAATCTGCTCTTGGTCAAACAGCGGCAGATTGTCTGGATCCTGTTCCCACAGGATCTGTTGTATCTGACCGTAATAAGCCATGCGTTGTTTTTGATCCAGTTCACGCGAGGCAAGCTGGAGGAGTTTGTCTACATCGGGGTTGCTATATCCGGTCAGATTCTGCGGATCACCGGTGGACAACTTGCGTCGCAGGCGAATGTCGGCATCCGAGATACCAGTACCCAGTAACCACATGTTCGCATCGTTGGTACCTTTGCCCGTGCCCTTCCCCGGGTCGGGACGATACAAACTTTTTTGATACGTGGCCCATTCCCATACTTTGAACTCGGTTTTCAATCCAACGGCATTGAGATAGCCTTGAACAACCTCGGCGACTTGGCGATCCTTGGTATAACGACCCGCCGGGGTCCACATGACAATGGTTCCCGGGTAGCCACCCGGATAGACTTCGTTAATGATTTTCTTCGCCGCATCAGGGTCGTACTTCACCGGTGTAAATGCACGTCGCGCTTGCGTTCCTTCTGGAAATGGCCCCGTAGGAACTTTGCCATAGCCAAGCAGTACCTTGTTGACCAAGGCCTGGCGATCAATGGCCATGCTGACCGCGCGGCGTATACGCGCATCGTCGAATGGCGGCTTGGTCAGGTTCATTTCGAAAAACACCTGAAATGTACTGGGCACCCGGAGCAATGTTGACTTGTTAAGTTCCTTCAACTCGATAGCGGCTTCTGGCGACAAGTTAGCGGCGACATCAGCATTTTTGGTCCGAAGTTCGATGACTCTTGAAGAATCTTCCCTGACCGGACGGAACACTATTTTTGATGGTTTGCCACCGACGCCATGAAACAAGGTATTTTTTTCAATAACGGCCTGGTCATTGGGTATCCAGCTATCAAAAATATAGGGACCGGTACCGACTGGATGATGCCCATAGGCCCGCCCGTATTTTGCAACGGCTGCCGGGCTATTGATCGACGAGGATTCTTTCGCCAGAAGTTCCAGCATGGTGGGGGAAGGATTTTTTGTCGTGACCCTGACCTGATACGGCGATAAGGCATCCACCGACAGGATATCCGCATAATAGGAACGATGCGGAGAACCCAGCTTGGGGTCGCGAATTCTGTCTAAATTAAACTTCACCGCCTCGGCGTTGAAATCGGTACCGTCATGAAACTTTATTCCCTGCCTCAGCACAAATGTCCATTGTTTGCCATCTTCAGACCTGGACCATGATTCTGCCAGATCAGCTACAAAGTTAGAGCGGTCGCGACGTCCCAGGCGATTAATCTGTTGAACAGGTGATCGATCACATTATAGGACGGGACACTACGGGAAATGGCGGGGTCCAAAGTATCAATATCAGAACCTTGAACGAAGGTTAATTGTTCCATCTGTTTAGCGTTGGCGACAGACAACAAACCTGCCGACAACCCGATGATGCCTGGAACAGCAAAACAACGTATGAGCACTGCCAGGATATTTACGCGCCTCATAATCTTTCTCGCTCGATAACTCTCGTGGAAACTCATGGCGACTACGCCACACCAATCTCAATCAAGCGTTGCGCGATTTCGGATCGATGTAGTCCCGCAGTGCATCGCCAACAATGTTGAAGCTCAATATGGTCAAGACGAGGGCGCATCCAGGCGCGATCAAGACATAGGGGTGTGTGGTCAACAAAGGCCGCGACTCGGAAATCATCGAACCCCACTCCGGCGTTGGTGGAGGTGGGCCAAGACCCAGGAAGCTAAGCCCGGAACCAATGAGGATTGCTTCGGCCAGCGATACGGTTGCCTGAATGATGACCAACGAGCCAATGTTGGGCAGGATATGCACCAGCAACAACCGTAGATCGCCGACACCGATAGATTTGGAGGCCAGTACAAATTCCCTGTTTCTCAATGCCATGACAGGCCCGGCAAAGAAACGGACATAAATCGGAATGCTCGAAATGGCAATGGCCAGCGTCAGACTTAATATGCTATTGCCCGCAACGGTAATGACCAGGATAGCGACCAGCGTCCTGGGGAATGCGATCATGGAGTCCATGACTCGCATCACCAGACTGGCGATGGCACCGTTGTAATACCCGCAAGCAGCACCCACCGAGACGCCGACAAGCATTGCAATGCCCACACTGGAGACCGCGACAGTGAGCGTAATGCGCGCGCCCCACAAGACGCGTCCCAACAAGTCTCTGCCCAGTTGATCAGTTCCGAGCAAGGATTCGGTTCCAGGCCCGATAAGCGACTTGGACAAGTTGATTTTGGTTACCGAATCCCAGTCGAACAGAAAAGGCGCGCAGAGTGCAGCCGCCACCATGACCAGGATAACCACAAAGGCACTCAGTGCGAACCAGCGTTTATTGGATATAAGGAAGCTGATAAAGCCCAACCGACGTTTTTTCGGCAGTAGCATGTCAGCCTCAGTTGTAACTGATGCGAGGGTCGAGGATGCCATATACGAGGTCCACCATTAAATTGATAATAACGACTAAGGCCGCAAACACAAGGACGGTGCCTTGGACTACATAAATGTCTCGAGCCATAATTGCATCAATCAGGAATCGCCCCATGCCCGGCCAGGCAAATACGGTTTCGACAATAACGGCGCCGCCCAGCAGTCGACCGAAGTCCATCCCAAAGACCGTAACAAGCGGGATCGACGCGTTGGAAAGCGCATGTTTGAGGACAACTTTGTAAGCGGGTACACCTTTCGCATAGGCGGTACGGATATAATCTTCTTTCAGCACATCCATCATCGTGGATCGCGCCAACCGCGAAAACGTTGCAACATAAGGCAGGCCAAGCGTCAAGGCCGGTAATATCAAATGCTGCCACCCGCCTCTACCGGTTGGCGGGAGCCACCCCAGGTTCGCCGAAAATATCGACATCAATATAAGCCCGAGCAGGAAGCCGGGCATTGATATACCGAGCACTGCAACCGTAGTCAGCGAACTGTCAAGAAATCCCCTGGGCCTTAGAGCGGCGATAATACCGAGTGGCACGCCAATGATAACAGCGAGCAACATGCCCGCTGCCGTTAGTTCAATAGTGGCTGGGAGTGTTCGTGCAATGCCTTCCAGTACCGGAGTAAACGTCTGGAACGATTCTCCAAAGTCACCGGTGGCAATTTTCTTTACATAAATGATGTACTGGGTTACGAGTGGTTGATCCAACCCGTAGTTTTGCCGTATTTGCGCAACGTCCTCTTCAGTCGCATCAGGTCCAGCCGCTAATTGAGCCGGATCGCCCGGAATGAAATGCATGACCAGGAATACCACAATGGATACTCCCACTAGCATCGGTAGCAGGAGTAATAACCTGCGGATGGTATAATTCAGCACGAGCTGCCCTCTTTTTATTTTACATCAGCGGTACTCGGCACTTATTGCCGGGCTATGCTGTTTGCTAAAACTACGCGAGTAAAATCATCGCTCTGTACCCTCGCCATATCAAACCTGTAACGTGTTGGACGCACATAACAAAATGTTATACCTTCAGCGGCTGGTACCCCCCCACGACCGGCCGAGCGCTACGATGAAGCTGAATCCCCGCCAACTGGAAGCCTTTCGAACAGTCATGCTCACGGGTAGCATGACCATTGCCGCTGAAGCGCTACAGATAACCCAACCCGCTGTCAGCAGACTCATACGCGACCTTGAAACCGTACTTTCTCTTCGGCTGTTTCGCCGAGAGGGCAACCGCCTCATTCCTGGCGCTGAAGCTCAGTTCTTATACGCAGAAGTCGATAAGTTCTATCAGGGTATCGAGCGAATCGAGCGCATTGCCGAGGACCTGGTATCGCTCCGTACAGGCACATTGCGGATTGGTTCGATGAGTACACTGGGGCTCAGTGTCGTGGCCGAAGGTGTTTGTCGCTTCGCACGAAAACACCCCGAGGTCAGAACGTCTCTGGACGTGCGAAACTCTCTGGGTATCCTGGAACTGACATCGGCAAACCAGATAGATATTGGTTTTGTGCAGATCCCCTCGGGGGACTATCCCGGGATCCAGGCGATCCCCCTGCCCCCCATCAGTGCAGTGTGCGTGATGCCGGTTGACGATGTACTGGCCGCTAAAGAGGTCGTCTCATTGGACGATTTACATGAGCGTCGATTGATTTCACTGAATACCAATAACCCGCTACAGCGCCGGATTACGTCTGCAATGGAGGCTCGCGGTATTGTTGGTTTATCTTGCGTGGAAACCACTGCAGCCCACTCCGCCTGCGGCATGGTGTCCGGCGGGCTGGGAATCGCGGTATGCGATCCCTTCACGGCGTCCTACTCGAAATACCCGGGGATCACGTTCAGAAAACTTGATCAAGACATTCCATTCGAAGTGTCCATGGTGTTTCCCAGTCATCAGCAACGCTCCAAGTTGGCGTCGGACTTTATGCGGGTAATGGAAGGCATCTTCAAATCGGAATTCATTTCCATGATTCCCCGGGAGGCGTATTAAGCCAAACCATTCACGTGATCATCACGGCGGCGAGTATTCCTTTCTAATTGGAATAGTGTTCAGCGTGGCGGCTCACCGAGAGGGTGTCACTGCTCGACTCCCTAACATTCCTAAGGCGAATGTTAGACTTTTCGTTGCCGGTCTTACGCAGGTGACGGTGTGACTTCGGCGGACGGGGCGTCCCGCGTGGGTGCCTCGGAACTGTCCCGCGGGATGACCTGAACCGGCTCCTCCAGGTCATAGGCCGCCATGTCCAGATAGCGTTTTACCCAAGCCCTCTCATAGGCCGGACTGTGAATGCCGTCCAAAATCAGCCCGGAAATGACCAGCAAGACGATACCCATCATCACAAATACCCAGCCCTTACCCAACGTAAAAAATGGCGTGGCTTTAATGACCTCGGTGCAAAGGGCGACCATAAAAGCGACGAGCGAGGCAAAGCCCAGGTTTTGCGACAATGCCGGCCTCGCTGGTTTACCGGTCAGGTCAGCATAGGCCGATAACTCCCGGAGCTTCGCGGCCGTGTAGCCCTCATCACGCAGCGCTTCCAGAAAGAAGGCATAGCAAAGGATGTTTTCCTTACCTAGCGAGGACTGACGGTCGATGGCATGTTCGGCGAACTCCCGTGGATAAACCGTTTGAAGCGCTTTGAGACGGGTGAGATAGAGCGTAAGCGCCCAGGGAAAGAGGACTATGTAGGCGTAGGGAATCAGCGCCGGGTTCTTTATGCCCAGGCCCGCGAACACAACAAGCGGTATTGTTGAAGCCACGGCCGCCCACATGGGCCATAACCTCCGGGCATTTTCGCGCTTGAACAATAGTTTATTAGGTTGTTTTCGACTGCGTTTGTAGAGGACCTTGAGGTCAGCCCATTCCATGAGTTTCATGACCAATCCGTATCTTCAGGGTCGACAGCTGAGCAATAGTTCGTCAGTCACGCTAAGGGAATCACACCAAGATTGCAGCCGTCTACGGTGTTTTCGATTTTGCCATCAGGGGCGGGAGTGCTGCTCGTGGATGAGTTGAGAAAATAGTGGAAAGCGCATGGCCGACTATCGCCAACGTTATGAGCATTACTTGATGCTCAAGGTATCAGCCGCTTCGATTGCGCCGGCCCAGGCGTATCTGAGTCAATTGTTCGAGGGTCGCGAGGGCGATTTCTTTCGCTGTACCGCCGAGGAAGGCAGCAAGGCATTCCTGCATCGATTCGCCGCGGCCGGGGCGGCGATTCGGTATCGGGCGATCCATGACAAAGCGGTCGAGGATATCGTGGCGCTGGATATCGCCCTGGCGCGCAACGACCGTGACTGGTTCGAGACACTGCCGGCGTCCATCGAGCAGCAGCTGATCCTGAAGCTGTATTACGGGCATTTCTTCTGTCACGTCTTCCACCAGGATTACATCGTGCGCAAGGGCCGCGATTGCCAAGCGGTGGAGCATGCAATGTGGGCGCTACTGGATGAACGTGGCGCCGAATACCCGGCAGAGCATAACGTCGGCCATCTCTATCCTGCGAAGGCCGATTTGAAGGCGTTCTATCAAAAGCTGGACCCGTGTAATGCATTCAATCCTGGCGTGGGAAAGACCTCGAAGTGTCGACATTGGCAGGGTGAGGCCTGAACTGACCAGACAAAAAAGCGGCGTGGCTATCGCGCCAGGATGTGTTCGACGAGGGCTTTGTCGTGCAGACCCCTTTGATCCGCTGGTTGAGAAATACCCTTACCAGATCGCAATGTCGTAGGTGAAATAAATCCGATTACTATCGCGGCCACGTGCGAAGTCCGCGCGATAGACATAATTACGCACTTTCACCCCCAGGCCTTTGAATGCACCGCTCTGGATGACGTAAGCCAGTTCAGTGTCACGTTCGGACTCTTTGATCTGGGTGTCGGACTTGCCATCGTTGCCCTTCAGGTAACGGGTCATGAACGTCAGGCCTGGTACACCCAAGGGCGCAAAGTCATAACCGTAGCTGAGCATCCAGGTTTTTTCGTCCTCTTCGATGAACTTGCCGATACCGACGTTACTGAACGAGTACACCGTTGCACCACTGATGTAAGGCAGTCCTGCGGTACCGCTGAGTCTTTGATAACCGCCTCCAAAGGTATGCCCGGCAACCGCGTAAGACAGCTGACCGCTGAGCATCTCGTTATCGATTGTCGAGGCGTAGGCGCGTCCGTCGTCGTGGCTGTTGAAGTAGCGCAGGTCGCCCGTCAACATCCCGGGGCCTAACGGAAAATCGTGCTGGATGCCTGCAAAGTCCTGACGATAAAAGTTTTCCAGCTCGCCATGGAAGTAGCTCAAGCGCGTGTGCTTGCCGAGTTTGTAGTCGCCACCGGCGTAGGTGAAATTCCCGCCTTTGTCGCCGGTGTAACCATCGGCAACGATCGGTACGCTATCGGTGGAATCGCGCAGCTTGAAACGGTCCAGATGGCCCGCTGTCAGGGTCAGGTTATCGATGTCGGTGCTGATGACTTGTCCCCCCTGATAGGTCTGCGGCAGCAAGCGCGCGTCGTTGTAGATCAAAACAGGCGTCTTGGGCAGCAGCGTGCCGTACTTGAGCGTGGTCTTGGCCAGCTTGACCTTGGCCGCGGCCCCGGCACTGGCAAATTCGTCCGCAGCCCGGCCGTCGTCATGCACCGGAAGAAGCCCGGTGCCGCTGCGGCCACGCCCGGAATCGAGCCTGACTCCCAGCAAACCCAAGGCGTCGGCCCCGAAACCCACGACGCCGGGCGTGAAGCCTGACTGAAAATCCAGCAGGAAGCCCTGCGCCCACTCGGTGCGCTCACTTTTAGCCGTGCTGGCCGAACGGGCACTCAAGCCATGCTCATCACGAAAGTTTTCGTTGAAGTAGACATTGCGCAGCTGCAACTTCAGTTTGCTGTCTTCGATGAAATCGCTCGCATCAACACCTGCAATCGGCAACATCCCCAGAAGAGGTAAAAGCGCCCTGCGAGTCAGGAAATGGGTCATATCGAACTACTCTTGTTGTTGTTTTTCAGGATGCAGATATCCGCGCGCCGACGGTCGGGCGCGTGAAATGATCCAGTGGTGAGTCAGGGGTGAATCAGGCGAACAGCGTCAAGGCCCCGGTCAGCAAAGCCAACGCAGTGATCACCAGGGAAGTGAGTACCGCCCATTTCACGGTGGCACGCTGGAAGTCGCCGATATCGCGATCGACCATGCCCACCAGCAGCAGGGTCGAAGCGACAAGCGGGCTCATCAAGTGCACCGGCTGGCCCAGGACCGACGCCCGGGCAATTTCCACCGGGTCGATGCCGTAGGCCGCAGCTGCATTGGCGAGGATTGGTACCACGCCGAAGTAATAGGCGTCGTTGGACAGCACGAACGTCAGCGGCATGCTGGTAATCGCCACCACCAGCGGAAACAGGTGCCCCCAGGACGGTGGAATCCACTCCACCAGCGTCTGTGCCAAGGCATCGACCATTTTAGTGCCAGAGAAAATCCCGGCGAAAACGCCGGCGGCGAACACCAGCAGCACCACGGTCATGGCGTTGCCGGAATGGGCGAGGATGCGTTCCTTTTGAATGTCCAGTTGCGGGTAGTTGATCATCAGCGCCAGGACGAAACCGATCAGGAACAAAATCGCCGAATGGGCCAGGCCCATCACCAGCGCAATCATGACCCCGATCACTAGCAGCAGGTTCACGTAGGCCAGCTTCGGGCGTTTGTGCGGAGTGTCTTCCAGAATGGCCTTGATGTAGCAATCACCACCGCCGCTCTGAAGCAGGGTATTGCCGATCCGCTTGCGTTCGGCGCGCCCCAGCAGAAATGCCGTGAACACCACCCAGGCGGCGCCGCCGATCATGGTCGGCAACAACGGAATGAAATAGTCTCCGGCATCCACGCCCAGCGCAGCAATTGCCCGGGTCGCCGGGCCACCCCAAGGGCTCAAGCCGCTCATGATGCTCAGCGACAGCATGGCAATCGTGGCCAGGATCATCGGGTTCATGCCGATGCGCTTATACAGCGGCAGCATCGCCGCACAGGTGATCATGTAGGTGGTGGTGCCATCCCCATCCAACGCCACAGTCAACGACAGCAGCGCGGTGCCGATGGCGATTTTCATCGGGTCGCCGTTGACCCGCTTGAGAATTTTGCGGATCAGCGGGTCGAACAATCCCGAGTCGATCATCAACCCGAAAAACAGAATCGCGAACAACAGCAGCGCGGCCGACGGTGCGACCATTTTCAGGCCGTCGAGCATCATTTTCCCGGTGGTCCCGCCAAAACCGCCAATCAGGGCAAAGACGATCGGCACCACGGTCAACGCAACGATCGGCGACAAACGCTTGGACATGATCAGGTAGGTGAACACTACCACCATGGCCAGGCCGAGTAAGGCGAGCATAGGGCATCTCTCTTGTTGTTATTGATGGCGAGACCGACGCACAGACGAACGATCCCGAGACTACCAGACGACGCACTCGGTGACGTCTGGTAGCGGGTTGTGACGAGCAGGTTTATGGGTAGCGGTATTAACCCTGTCTGGCGATTTCGGCAGGTTCCCAGGCCTGATCGTCTGCCAGTGGCGTCGGCGCTTTTCCGTCCAGGGTGGCGAGCAGGACCTGACGGTCACAGGCGTTCTCGGAAATCGAGATCACCACGGTCGCCACGGCGTTGCTTGCCAGGCTGGTTAGCGCACGTGCTTCGGACATGAAGCGGTCGATACCGATCAGCAAGGCCAGGCCTGCCAGCGGAATGTCATGGATCACCGTCAGCGTGGAGGCCAATGCCACAAAGCCGCTACCGGTGACCCCTGCTGCGCCCTTGGAGGACAGCAGCATGATTGCCAGCATGGTGAGGGTCTGCGTGAAGGTCAGGTCGATATTGCAGGCCTGTGCAATAAAGATTGCCGCCAGCGACAGGTAGATCGCCGTGCCATCGAGGTTGAACGAATACCCCGTCGGCAACACCAGCCCCACGACGCCTTTCTTGCAACCCAGCGCCTGGAGTTTTTCCAGCATGCGCGGCATCACCGGTTCGGTAGAGGACGTCCCCAGCACCACCAAAAACTCTTCACGCAGGTAGCGCAGCAACTTCCACAGGCTGAAACCATGGGCGCGGCAAATGCTGCCAAGCACCACAAAGACAAAGAAACCGCAGGCGATGTACAACGTCATGATCAACTTCGCCAACGAACCCAGCGAGGTGATGCCGTACTGCCCGACTGTGAACGCCAGCGCCCCGAAGGCACCGATCGGCGCAAAGCGCATCAGGTAGGAAAAGATCTTGAAAACCATCTGCGATGCGGCTTCGAGCACATCGAGTACAGGCTTGCCGCGCTCACCCAGCGATGACAGGGCGAAACCGCAGAGCACGGCGATAAACAAGATGGGCAGCACTTCACCTTTGCTGAACGCACCGATGAAGGTGTCGGGGATGATGTGCATGAAAAACTCGACGACCCCAAGCTTGGCTGCCGACTCCGTGTATTGCGACAACCCTGCGGTGCTCAATTGGCTCGGATCGATATTCATGCCCGCGCCCGGCTTGAACAGGTAGACCGCCACCAGGCCGATGATCAGGCTGATCACCGTCAACCCGAGAAACAGCAGCATGGTCTTGCTCAGCAAGCGACCCAGGGAGCGCTTATCACTCATCCCGGCGATGCCCGTGACGATAGTGCAGAACACCACGGGGGCGATCATCATCTTGATCAGCTTGATGAAGGCATCACCCAGCGGCTTGAGGGCAATGGCCTGTTGAGCCCAGAAATGGCCAACAACGACACCCAGCAGTACCGCGCAGAGGATCTGGAAGTAGAGCGATTTTACGACTTTCATGGCATCACCCATTTTTGGAATTGTTCTGATGCAGGACGACAGTGACTACGCGGGACGACTACCCGGCGAGTCGTTGAGAAACCGGGGCGTAGACAAAGCCGGAAAACAACCTTCGCGCGGTACGAACCACCGAGGCACGGATCGTTTTACCGTCATTCCCGGTGTATGACAGTACGACGTCGATACCACCGCTCGGATGCTCGATTCGCACCTGTTGCAACCGCGGCTCAGCGGTGGAACCGAGCATCTGCGCGACCACACTGCCCTCGCTGACACAGGCCGTGGCCAGACCGATGGAACCGGTAATGGCCAGCGCTCGATGGCAGTTGTGCGGCATGAAGTAACGAACCTGCAACGTGCCTCCCGCCTTGGCTGGCGACACCAGTACAGGCTTGGGGATAACCTTGTCGCTGACATCACCCAGCCCCATGGCCCTGCCCGCCTGCAAACGCAGGGATTCGAGGCGCTGCAGAAAGTCTTTGTCGGCGTCCAGTTCGGCCGGTGTTTCATCACCACGCTTGCCCAGGTGGCACGCCTCGATAATGAGCATCGGCATCGCCATGTCGATGCAGGTCACCGCGATGCCGTCGAAGCAATCCTGGGTGTTGCCGGTAGGAAACAGCTTGCCGGTCTTGCTGCCCGCCGCATCGAGAAATGTCAGTTGAACCGGCGCTGCGCTGCCCGGTACGCCATCGATGACGGTATCGCCTTCATAGCTGACTTTGCCGCCAGGGGTGTGCACTTCAGACGTGACGAAGGTGCCCGTGTTGAGATTGCGGATCCGCACGCGAGTGGAGTTGCCGCCTGCCTTGACCAGGCCCTGCTCGATGGCAAACGGCCCGACCGCGCAAAGCATGTTGCCGCAATTCGGCGCGGTATCCACCCGGCGCTGGGAAACCATGACCTGCACGAACAGGTAATCCACATCGGCATCCGGGTGCAGTGAAGGGCTGACGATGGCCACCTTGCTGGTCTGCGGGCTGCCGCCGCCGATGCCGTCGATCTCCAGCTCGTGACCGGAACCCATGACCGAGAGCAACAGCTCATCGCGTTGCTCAATGGACACCGGAAGATCCCAAGCGAGAAAAACCGGCCCCTTTGAGGTACCGCCGCGCATTAACACACAAGGAATACGTTGCATGGCCCACTCACTCTTGTTGATCAATCGGAGCAATTGATGTCTTGCAAACAAGAGTGACAGGGATGTAATGGTGTTTCCAATGCAAAGATCGGAGCGATTATTGCGTTTCACAAAAGAAATAACTAAGGTTGAACCACTCGATCAGTCCCCTTCCACGGCGAGACGACTAATGGAATATGAGCTTCAGGACATCCGATCTTTCGTGAAAATCGCCGAACTCGGCAGCTTCCACGAAGCGGCCGATGCGCTTCACCTTTCGCAACCCGCGTTGAGTCGGCGGATAAAAAAACTGGAAGAGGGATTGGGCACTGCCCTGCTCGATCGGACCACGCGCAAAGTCAGCCTGACCAGCGTCGGACGTGATTTCTTGCCCAAGGCGCGCAGGTTGCTGGACGATTTCGACGATTCCATTCTGAATATTCGCGAACTGGCAGAACGCCAGATCGGCCGTGTAACCCTGGCCTGCATACCCACCGCGGCGTTTTACTTTCTGCCTTCGGTGATTCGGATCTACAACGAACGCTACCCGAAAATCCGGATCCGCCTTCTCGACCTGAGCGCTAATGAAGGCTTGGAGTCGGTGCTCCGCGGTGAAGCCGACTTCGGTATCAACATGATGAGTGGCCAGCACCCCGACATAGAATTCGTTCCGCTGGTAAACGAGCCGTTCGTATTGGCATGCCGACGCGATCATGAGCTGGCGAAACGCGCCTCGGTAAGCTGGTCCGAGTTGAGCGACTACCGACTGATCGGAGTCGGGCGTCTGAGCGGCAACCGTATGCTCCTGGACCATGCGCTATCAGGGCTGAGCTGGCGTCCCCAATGGTTCTACGAAGTGCAGCATCTTTCTACATCGCTAGGATTGGTCGAAGCGGGTCTCGGGGTGTCAGCGATGCCGAGCCTGGCAATGCCCGCGGGCGATCATCCGACGTTGGTGAGCGTTCCGCTGATCGAACCTGTGGTCAATCGGTCGTTAGGGCTTGTCTATCGACGAGGCGCTTCACTCTCCCCGGCGGCAGAAAAATTCGTCTCGATACTGCTTGAACAGTGGCCGCAGTAACGTCCCCTTACGTAGCCTGATTTTGCAGAAGACGATGCAGCGGGGGGCGGTGCGGCGGTTCCTTTTTGGTTGGGGACCGAATTTCAGCGAATGGTCATTCCAATAACGAAATCAGCCGCGGTTCAATCGAGCCCTCAAGCACCTCAAGCAGCGCCAGCGTCACCGGCAGCTTGAACCTGCGCCGCCCCGCGCTGCCTGGGTTGAGGTACAGCCGTTCGCCGCGCCAGTCTATGCGCGGCTTATGCGAATGGCCGGTGATCACCAGCTTTATCCCGGCATCCAGCTCCGCCGGCACGTCGGCAATGTCATGCACCAGCAAGGTCTGCTTTCATGTGCAGCTCCAGGGCAGGCTCATGATGATGAATACGGATTACCTGAGCCAGCGCGCTCGGGTCGCCACACTAAGCCTGGCCGTCACTTGACCAGGCGCTTTTCCTTGGAAGGCCTGTAGCCAAAATACGAGCTGTAGCACTTGCTGAAATGGCTGGGCGAAACGAACCCGCAGGCCACCAGCACGTCGACCTGGGACAGCTCGGTGTGCTGCAGCAGTCGACCGGGCTTCGGTGATCCGCAGCTCCATGTAATAGCGCTGCGGCGTGGTGCCCAGTTGCTCCTTGAACAGGCGCTCGAGTTGGCGACGCGAGCGGCCGGCGTAGACGGCCAGTTGCTCCAGCTCCAGCGGCTCCTCGAGGTTGGCGTCCATCAGCTTCACCACTTCGCGCAAGGGCGCGCTGACGCAGATGTTTTCAGTGGGTTTGATGCGCCGGTAGCGCGACTCCTCGAACGCCAGGATGTCTTCGATGCCCTCGACCAGGGCTTTGTCGTGCAGGCCCTTGATCCAGTCCAGTGCCATATGGAATGCACCGGAGGGGCTGGACGCCGTGAGCCGGTCGCGATCGATGACATAGGGTTCGCTGCTGACCTGGGTCGCCTTGGCGATTTCGGCGAGCGCGGGGCGATGTTCGGGGTGGATTGCACAGCGATAACCGTCGAGCAGGCCTGCCCTGCCGAGGAACCATGCACCGTTCCACAATCCGGCCAGCGTGACGCCCTGGTCTGTCGCCGCTCGCAACAGGTTGATGAACTCCTCGTTCGCCTTCAGTTCTGTCCTGTAGCCGCCGCAGATGACCAGCAGATCCAGGTCGTGGATCGCAGCAGAATCGAGGCGTGCATCCGGGCGGATCACCAGCCCCAGGTCGCTGACGACTTCTGCGTCGTTCAGGCCGAACGTGCGCGATGAGAACAACCCGGGGCGCAGCAGATTGGCGGTGACAATGGTATCCAGTGCCTGGGTGAACGCAGGCAGCGAGAAGTGCTCGAGCAGCAAAAAGCCCGCTCGAGTCATCTGCGCAGGCTGGCCAGGGCTTTCATTCAGGTAGCGGAGGTTTTTACCCTTCATGCCTCCGCTGAATTGACGTCGTTCGATCAATGTTCGACCCACTCGTTTACGTTAACCAGCCTGTCGCTTGGCGCGCCGGTAATGCGTTCATGCTACCTGCACCAGCGCAAAAAGCCCTAGCGCGATTATGCAACTGACTGCGCAAGTGAATCAGCCACCTTAACGGCCCTGCCACACCTGTGTTACACATCACCTGCCTGTGAATCCCGCGTCCAATGAGGTTGCCAATGCTCCATTCCCCACGCTTACCGCAGCTGCTGACCTGCGCCCTGCTCGGCTTGTTCGCTGGCGGCGCACAGGCCGCCACGCCCGGACCGGCGCCCGAGAGCCTGCAGCCGCTGCTGGCGACGATGAACGAGCGCCTGAACATTGCCGATCTGGTGGCGCTGACCAAGTGGGACAGTGGCAAACCGATCCAGGACAGTGCCCGGGAAGCGCAGGTCATCGCCGACGCGAGGAAGCTGGCCGTGGCGCGCAAGCTGGACCCGAACGACGTCGCCGAATTGGTCAGTGCACAGATGGAGGCCAACAAGTTGGTGCAGTACGGCCTGATCGCGCAATGGCATGCGGCGGGCAAGGCGCCTGACACGCCACGGCCGGATCTCGCCAGGCAGATCAGGCCTCAACTGGATGAGCTGCAGAACCGCCTGTTGCAGCAATACGCCAGGTTCGTGCCCTATCGCACCGACCCCAACTGCCAGGACTGGCTGGCCACGGCGCGATCCGGCCTGATCAAGGACGGTTTGCATGGCCAGGCACTGATACGGGCTACTGGCGAACTGTGTGTTGCTGATCGGTGAGAGTTCCTGGTTGATGCAGCCATTGACGGAGTTAATAGTCACCATTAACTCAATGAAGTTCTCTTAAAAACTCCGGGGCGTAACATCGCCTCCATACCAGACACCTACACCCCGGAGCACACAATCATGAAACGCCAAATCCTTCTCAGCCTCGCTTTCTCGGTTTTTGCAGTGAACGCTTTCGCCGCTACCTCCGCTCACCCGGTTGTCGCTGAGGGCGGCTCGGATCGGTTGATTGAGAGTCGTGTGGCTGAGGGGGGTTCGGATCGGTTGATCGAGAATCGTGTAGCTGCTGATGGTTCGGATCGGTTGATCGAGAATCGTGTAGCTGCTGATGGTTCGGATCGGTTGATCGAGAATCGCGTGGCTGCTGATGGTTCGGATCGGTTGA